>JBJECZ010000023.1:0-11320 GCA_051871555.1 Muribaculaceae bacterium
TGTAAAAGAAAATGAAATTAGCCTCATAAGAACTAATACAAAAACGCCTATGAACGCAATTAATGATGAATTCTTCATATTGATTCCTTGAATTGTTTTAATAATTTATAATATAATTGATTATGTTGAAAAGCAATGTAAGATATCATTTACTCGAAATATTCTGCCAATTGAATGAGATGATTTTGTAGTCTTTGTTCAAGGTTGCTACACCCTTTTTATTATAATAAGTAGGCTTCTGCGAGTCGGAATAGCGAGAGAAATACATATCGATTTCAAAACGCACAACATACGTTATATTTTCGTTTTCCCCTACTTTCTTTTCCACCTGAGTATCGTTAACCGTAATGGACAAATTGTAAACATCCTCTGAATATATAGCCTCAAGCCAAGACAGAATATAGGCTTTTCCGGTTTTCTTGCCAAAAAATGAGATGTTGCTATCAACATTTTGCAGCATTTCTTCAGAACTTTTTGAGTCAATTGCACCCAAAAATCTTGATACTACAGCAGACGCGCTTTGGCTTTCTTCCGCAGTGAGCAAGTGTTGTCTCATATTATATGCAATTTTGTTAGCCTCCTCAACGTGCTTGCCATCAGGAACACGAGTCAAATAATCAACATAGTCTTCTAAATTGCCACTCTTTGAAGCCACACCCCACAAAATAGAATCCAATCGCTGTTTTGCTATTTTTGCAAAATTGCTTTCCTCATGAGCGCTAACGAAATGCTCCAAGTCGGCAATATTTGTTGACTTCGCAACTTGTTCCCAGTCAGAAAGTTCTTCTTTCATTTCGATATACTTCTCATGAACTTCGTAATAGTGTGTACTATTCGGATACTTTTCAATGAAATTGGCATAAGCAGCAATGTCGTTCGATGCCTCTAAAGCCTTATATGCGTTTTCTTCTGCATAGTTCCGAACCAAATAGATAATGCAAACAATCACTGCAAGCGCGACAACACTACTTGCACCAATAATGATTTTTTGTTTAGTAGTCATAGCTTTATAATTAATATGTTTAGAATTAAGTAATTATCAATAGTCATAAACAGCTGCAGTGTCTGCTGCACATGAGTCGACTGCCTCAATATTCACCCATTCGTTGTCCCGACTATTTGCGCCACCAGATTTGTATTGTTCAAATAATGGCATTAATTCACCTGCCTCTTTATTAGCAAAAATCAAAACAACTTTGTTTTTATCTTGCTCCACAAATGTAATTGCCGATGCTTTGTTCCCTAAATTCACTAAAGCAGCCGTTACGTTCGACCTGTACATTTTACCTTTTGTTTTCAGCTCATCTATAATTATTTGGATTAATCGTTTGGATTGTTCTGCAGATTTCAGACTGCCTATTTCTGCCACTATCGATTCCGGTGTGTCTGTCGCCCATGTGCGTTTTTCTACATAATCCATTCTTCTGCCATAATAACTATAACTATCAACATAGCTATAGGTATATTCTGTGTTATATATTTGAGAATATTTAATTTCATAATTAATTCTAAGTTTTTCTATTATATCATTATAACTTAGACGATAACGATCAGTAAGATCGTCGGGAGTTCCATCAAAAATCATAGGGGACTTTTCTGCCAAAGCATTCGCAGCTTGTTGAGGTAACATGTCGAGAGTCCATCCATACAGCCCACGTGATGTTATTTTTAATGACGAAACGACTCTGCCTAAATCCACAAAATCACTTTCTATCCAGTCACTACCATATGATTTATACGCATTTCTCCCATAATATGGAGCTTCAATGTTTGAAATGTCAGGTGCATTTTTTTGTTTTAATTCTTTCAAATCATGATTATAGAATACCCATTCATTTTCTTCCAAATTAACCAATGCATAATCACCATAAAAGGGAGTAGCCTTTTTAATTGCTGAATCTTCGTTTACTTTTTCGCCATTTTTGTCAAGCAAATAAATCTTTTCAGAATCATCTTGTGCTGCCCAAAACAGTCCATCATTAGCATAAATCAGGTCTTGATATTTTGGACGTACAACTATTTCGCCGTCATACGACATAATACCGTATTCTCCACCATTGCGGTAGATAATTCTATCATCGGTAAACTCCGTAAAAGCATCAATCTTTGAAGTGGGTTTTATTAATTCTTTTCCATTGATGCTCAATAGTCCTAAGTTACCATTCTTAATAACAGGTATCACATTTTGCTCTAATGCGAGTGACAAGTCTTCATCATCAAATATTCTGTATTCCTTTGAGTTACTCGAGAACACTTCTTTTCCATTAGCCTTTATGATTGACCATACATATTTATCCTTTAGCCTGTATTCTTGGTCACTAATTGCAACTAAATAGCCTGAATTTGAGTTACACAAATAAGCATATTTGGGTTCAATAACCACATCACCATTAGTGTTAATACACCCAAAATAGTATTTGTCGTTTTTCTCTATCGTGAATACTGCAAGTTCACCATAAAACATATTCACAGCCTTAATATTATGGTTGGCAATCTTGTCCAACACTTTTACAACCTTTCCATTCTTGTCAATTATTGATACGTTTTCACCAGGTTTGACAGCCACTGTAACATCATTAACAAATGGCGCGACACTCATATATCCATCTGACACCAATTTCGGTTTTTTGTCAAGCGTATATATTTCTAATAATCCATCTCCGTTTTTTACAAAGAATCTGTCATTTAGTGGAATTGTTGGACAATTATCAAATTCCGACTCAAAAATAATATCACCATCGCTGTTTAACATGCCCCATTTGCCGTGATCTGAAGACTGAAACGGTATATAGGTTTCTTCTCCGCCACAAGAAGCCATCAGGCTTAACAAGAAAAACAATGTTGAAAAAAGAGATAACTGTTTCATATTTTAAGTTATTGTGTTTCTCATTCCTCCATTGAAACGGTTTTCGTAAGTGCATAAAAAAAGCGTGAGGAAATGTCCCTGTTTACTTATTCAGAGGCATCGCCAAACGCCCAATAGGAAATAAACAGTCCACCCCACGCCCTTGCCGATATATCAGAGCCCCTGCCCGGGGTGGATATAGGCATGCGCAGAGCGTTTCTTGACTGCTTTCTATTCTTCCTATTTAAAAATTTGGCGAATTTCTGAATAAGAATAAAAAGCGAAACGCTTCTTTCTATAAATATGTCCGCAAAATAGCGTAACTAATCAAGAGCCACTATTTTACAATTGCAAATATAAATGTTTTTTTTTACTTTTTAATCATACGCGATTATTTTTTCTGAAAATGTTCATAAAAAAGACAGTCTCTCGCAGAAAGCGCTGAATTCGCAGAAAGATATATGCGAAGCATCGAGACCTCGGAGAACCCATATCAGCGAACGTCCGTCGAGGACGTGACGCCGAGCCTTTGGCGAGGCACTTAGCCGTGGGTAAGTCCGGAAGGGCGTAACCCACGGTGTCTGACGTCCCAACATCCGGCGTCCGGAGAGGACGCGAATTTCCAAGCAGCCAGGTCTGCAACCGCTCACGCGGTTGATGTTGTTGGGTTGCATCGGCAAGCCCCATATAGCCGGCTTCGCTAATGCTCGCCGTCAATAAGGGGTTATTGAAGTTGCAACCGCTCGCGCGGTTGATATCTCTGTCAGTCAAGTTGTTACAATACGGATTCTCCATAAAGCTCGAAAACCACAGATGTTATTTTTTGGGGGCGTTGGTTTGCAGGATGAAGAAGCGCCGTCGAAGATGGCAAACTCATCGACCTGTAGGGGCGTATGGCAATACGCCCTAAATCGTTGTATCGGGCGCTAATGCTTTATAAATCAAAGTGTTGTGCGTATGGCAATACGCCTTGCGCCCGAAGTGTGTTTTGTGAGTGGGCGTATTGCTATACGCCCCTACAAACCAAGGCGAAATATCATATATAATTACCTGATTCTAAGCAATATTAACCGCGCAAGCGGTTACATCTTGCTTAACCCCGCATTGGCGCCGTAGGCGACTATGTGGGGACAGCCGAACTCACCGCTCCACCCACAACCGTGGAGCGGTTGCATATTCAGCGGCAGGCAATCACAATGTCATCTCGCAGAAAGCGCCGAATGCGCTTCATCTCTCCACTTTCGCCCTGCAGCATAATTATTTTTGACCAATCTCTACGAACCGCTGCTTTCCAAATGACACTCTCATCTGAGCAATGTCCAGGATATTGATGATGATGCTGATAATACCAAAGCCCATTAATAGAGATAGAGCAATCGTTGCCAGCATCCTTGACGACTGTTCAATTGCCAACAGGATTCCCGAAGTTGCATGGAAAGTTAACAAAGGCAACTCCGACGGAGTAGATAAAACAAAGGCAAGCAATACTCCGCCTACAATGATTCCCGCCACAAATGTTGCCAACATGGCATATTTGTAGCGGCGAAGATTATCCTCCTCATATTGGCGAAGGTATTCTACGGCATCAAGTTTACGGGTCAGGCGAGCCATAAACTCCTCTTTGTCGTCAAACTGCGGAGGCAGGGCGAGGAACAGTTCCTCAAGTGCTTTATCTTTAATCATATCTTCAATCTTGTTTTTAATTTGTCACGACCTCGCGAAAGCTGTTTCTTCACAGCATCTTCGCTTGTATCCGTAATCTTTGAAATTTCGCTGATAGAGTGTCCGTCGAGATAGAACAGCACGATGGCGGCACGTTCCTTGGGAGGCAAGGTGGCGAGGGCAAGGTAGAGGTCCTGATGAGCATATTTATCGTCGGTGTCGCTCTTGCCAATGACAGCCCTTGCCTCATCAATGCTCTCAAATATACGCTGGGCAGCTTTGTGATTGAGAAATGTGTTCTGCGCAATCTTGAACAGCCACGAACGAAAGCGTCCTTTGTCGTGATAGCCTGCCGAGGCGAGATATGCCTTTACCAAGGCATCTTGGGCTATATCGTCGGCATCATCCTTGTTGCCACAGCACAAGGCGAGCAAGAAACCGCGGAGTGCTTCCTGCTCGTCTCCAACGAGTTTTATAAACTGCTCACGTGTCATCACTTACGCCTGTCGCAAGTTCTGTTCCTCTGCCTCCATTTCCTTGGCTAAAATCTTTCTGCCTACGAAACAACTAATGATGAATGCCACACCAACAGCAAGACAAATTGCACCGGCGATTCCACAGATGTAAATATCATCAGGACAAGAACCACCAACATATCCCACAAACCAGGCTGTGGCTAACAATCCTATTCCAAAGAAAGAAAAGACGAGTCCGCTCGTTAATTTTCCCAGCAGTTTCTCCTTCAGCAGTTTTTCGGGAGCATTCATCTTTCTCACCAACTCCTCGACATCAATGTTAGCGTTTTTTTCGAGAGCTGCAAGAATGATTTCCTTCCTATTCCGTTCCGAAGCCATTTTACTTTTTAACCTAAGGAAAACTACAGAGATTGGGAGAACGACGGCTGTTCCTAAGACAATTAAAAGAACTATAATATTATTTTCCATAATTTTTTTGATTTTATTAGTTATACTTTTGTTATTTTCTGAACCGATTCACAATAACAACAAGTGAAAGCAGCAAAAAGTGACGTTGCTGATGTGAGAAAATAACAAATTTAGATGGTTTGCAAAAATAGGTAATTATATTATTTTAGTCCCCAATATGGGCTAACACGGCTAACGGACAAAGCCCTATTTCATCATCTCAAAAATATCTTTTGGCAGCATCACATTGCCTACATCATCTTTCGGTGCATTTCTAAGGAACAAGACCGGCACAATTGTGTGATTCTTGGCAAATGGCAGAAGATTGGCTTTGCGCAGAAGATTGGCAGTGAGCTGCTTGCCGTTTTCTTGACTTGTCCATTTGCACTCGCCAACTAACAAATGCTTTTTGTCAAGCGATTCTGCCACCACATCAAACTCTACTTGTTCGGGCTTTTTATCTTCGTTTACGACTGGTCCCCACCAGCGTTTTGCCTTACCGTAAACAATTCCGTTAACAACATTTCCGGTTACAGCATCTCTGCACAGTTTTTCCCAATGCATACTCACATACTTCGAAAAATGGGCTGCCAAAGCCTGTTCTATTGGCAACCGACGTCCAAGCTCGATGAACGAACGGTTAGGCACAACAAACTGATAACAGAATGCCATAAACGGGTCGGCAATCTTATACAGGCTCTTTTTCGCATTCTTTTCGTCAACTCCGAATGGCACATCTTTCTCCAAAAATCCGAGGTCGATAAGCTTCTTCAACGGACGAGGCAGATTAGTTGCCGGCTCTTCACATCGGGCGGCAATCTCTGATAGACGATTTGCACCGGAGCCTATATATGACATGATTGTAGAAGTCTTGACTATATCTTTCACATCATCTTGAAACAGTTTTATCGGTTCTTCGTAAAGAGTGCCATTTACCGAAAAGATATTGTGCCACAACGCCTCGTCAAATGAGGTTCTGTCTTCGCGCAGTTCCCAATAACGAGGAACTCCGCCCCAAACTGCATACTCTTCGACGGCGCCCACACAGTCGAGATTCAACGCCTCTTGAATATACGGCAAGCGAATCGGCGCAAGTCTTATTATTTCATCGGCACGACCATAGAGCGGTGCTGTTGAGTCAAGAAACAGCCCATACATCATTTTATACGACGAGCCACAAAGCACCAAATTATACTTTAACTGTTTCTCATCAACCAATTTTTGCAACACCGACGGCAGTTCAGGGGATTGTTCAACCATATACGGAAACTCATCCAAGCACAGGTTGAACCGCTTGTCGGCACGATAATTCACCGCACGAAACAGCGACTCCCAATCGGGATAAGTCAACTTATCGAAATCAGGAAATATTTGTGCCACCACTTTTGCGAGCAACGACCTCTGATGTTGCACCTCTGAACGGTCGGCAAGAAAATATGCATCACCATCCGACAACACTCTTTTTATAAGCGTTGACTTTCCTAATCGTCTGCGGCCGTACATCACCACCAACGACGATTTCTCTCTTGAAAGCGCATCGCTCAGCCTTGCTGTTTCTTCTATTCTATCAACGAAATTCATAGTTCTTATTAATTATGCAATACAAACATAATGTTTTTATAGCATAATATAAAATTATCAGCCAAAAAGTTTTTATATTAACCTTATTTTTAACATTTTGCATATCCAGTTTATTGAATTTCGCAAAAACCAGAATCTCCGCAGGAGATACTGCGACGCATTTCTCCGTTGGCAGAGTGCGTCTTTGCGATGAAGGGCGTCTCTTAATGGCTGAGGGCATCTACGCAAAGCTGCGCCACTTTGGCAATGAGGGCTTCGCATTGCGCCATGCTGCACCGCGCATCGCTGATGAACACAGCAATATGGCAATGGCGGTTGCCCGAGAGCATGATGCATCCAACATCGTTCACCGCCATTATTTTGCCGTCGGCAGTTAGCGGCCCGGTGCCGGTTTTGTGGGTCACCGACAGCACGCGGTCGGCAATAAGGCACGGAATGCGGTTTGTCCCGGTGCGGCAATCGCTCATCGTGCGCCAAAGGAATCGGCTATAGCGGTCGGCACCACGCTGCTCGAAGAATGTCTGCATGAGTTTGACAGCCGCCCGAGGCGTGATGCTGTTGTCGTAGCAACGACTGACGTCGGCGCTCATCTGCGCTTCGGTGTAGGCAACGCGGCAACCGTCAATGCCCAACGATTTCACATAAGCATCTACTTGCGCCACATCAGCCACGCGACTGAAAAGAATGTCGCATGCATTGTTGTCGCTCAGCTGAAGCGAATATTCAAGCAGCTGTGCTATGGCAAATTCTCCGCCTTGGGGATGCCGGTTGCGCATGGGGCTCCACGTGTTTGGCGCGAGTTCGGCAGGCGTGACATCTACGCTGCTCCACAGCGAGGTGTGCGAGCGGCGCAACGCGTCGACAACCGCCATCGCTTGAGGCAGCTTCACCACACTCAACATCGCAAACGGCACGTTGCCGTTTATCTGCAAAGTTTCGCCCGAATCGGTAGCCACAGCAATGCCCACCCGTGCAGGAAAAGTGTCGGTAAGCGAGCACAGTTGTTTATGCAAATCGTCACACGCCGACGCCCGTGCCACACCGACACCCATCAGCATCAGTGCCGCAAAAAGGATTGTTCTCAACTTTGATTTCATTATCCGAATAAGAATTATTGCAAAATTAGTGTTGATTCAATAAATTATTGTATAGTTATTATTATTTAACTTGCACGCTTGTTTCAAATAATTGCCAAGTGCGCCATTGCATCAGGCATCACTGCACAATAAACATAATGCAGCCTCAAAATATTACACTGGTTGTGTGTCCTATTCGACCCTATTTTTTGCAAAAATAACAAACTATAATCGGCAAAACAAGAAAAATCTGCGCAATTTCACGGTTATAACCGGCAATTTATACATTTTTCGGCATCTGCCCACAGCACACAACAGCCCAAACAATCGCCCCGCCACCCGGGCGAATGTTTCATGAGGCAGCCATTGCACCAGCATTTGCCATTGCCAGAGCAATTTTGTAATTTTGCAAAACAAACTCACATTATCCCGAATAAACGAAAATGGCAACACGCAAATACAACCGCAACAACAAAACGTCGAAACAACTCATCAAGCGTGCCACCGAAGCAAAGCGCCGGTTCACTCTGGTGTGCTGGCTCGCCGTGATAGCCCTCGTGACAATCGTCATTGGCAAACATTTTGCCCAGGAGCAGATGGGCGCAACCGAACTGCCTGCCGACGCCACCGAGCAATTGCAACAAATAGCGGTGAACGACTCTATAGCAAACACATTGGTGAAATATAAAGCTTACACCGTATACTTCAACCCCAAGAAGCACCTGCCAAATGTCACAGTCTACGAGCTAACCGCCGACGAAACCGAAGGCAACCAACCGCGTGCCAACAACTTCATACACGACGAAAACGTGGAAGGATGCGCCCACGCCTGGGACTACAGCAACTCGGGCTACGACCGTGGCCACATGACCCCTGCCGCCGACATGAAATGGGATGCCGAAGCCATGCAGCAATCATTCTTCATGACAAATATTTGCCCTCAAAACCCCGGACTAAACTCCAACGGCTGGTCGCGACTCGAAAAGAAAGTGCGCGCGTGGGCAAAACGCGACAGCTCGCTCATCGTAGCCACCGGACCAATATTGGGCGCCACACTCGGCTCGATTGGCAAAGAGGTGCTGGTGCCAGTGCCCGAAGCATTTTTCAAAGTGGTGTATGCTCCACGCCAAGCACGCGCCATTGCATTCATCTATCCCAACAACTCGCAATGTAACAGCAAGATGCGCAAATATGCCGTGACCGTGCGCCAAGTGGAGCAACTCACCGGGCTAAACTTCTTCGCCTCGCTGCCCGACGACCAAGAAAACGACATCGAACAGCAATGCGACTTTGCACAATGGGAACAAAACGCTAAATAGAAAACCAACACCACCATCATGTACAACAACGAAAGCACAATCTGCGCCATATCCACCCCTCACGGCACCGGAGGCATAGCCGTGATTCGCATCAGCGGACCACAAGCCATCTCCTACACAAGCCAATGCTGGAAAGGCACCCCAATAGCCGACATGGCATCACACACCGCCCACCTGGGCAACATCCTCTTTGCCGACGGACAAATGCTCGACCAAGTGGTGCTCACCCTCTTTCGCGCACCCAACACATTCACCGGCGAAGACGTCATCGAAATCTCATGCCACGGCTCGGTGTGGATACAGCAACAAATCGTGAACCGACTCATTGAATGTGGATGCCAAGCCGCATCAGCCGGCGAATTCACCAGGCGAGCCTTCGCCAACCACCGTATCGACCTCTCGCAAGCCGAAGCAATTGCCGACGTGATTGCCGCATCGTCGCGCGCCGCTCACCGTATAGCCATCAACCAAATGCGAGGCGCATTCTCACGCCAACTCGCCGACCTGCGCACACAACTGCTCGACTTCGTGTCGCTAATCGAACTCGAACTCGACTTCAGCGAGGAAGAAGTGGAATTTGCCGACCGCACACAACTGCTCACACTCGCCAATCACATCCTCGACATAATCACACGCCTCGCCGACTCTTTCGCCACCGGAAACGTGATTAAAAACGGACTCCCAGTAGCCATAGCCGGCGAAACAAACGCCGGAAAATCAACCCTGCTCAACTACCTCCTACACGACGACCGCGCACTGGTGAGCAACATACACGGCACCACACGCGACGTAATCGAAGACACAATAACCCTCGGCGGAACACTCTTCCGATTCATCGACACCGCCGGCATACGCCACACCCACGACACCATCGAAGCAATGGGCATCGAACGCACATTCAAAAAAATCAACGAAGCACAACTCGTGCTTTGGCTAATCGACGGCACAAACCCACCCCAACACCTTGCACAACTCAGCACCGAGATACTGCCCCACACCACCGGCAAGCAACTAATAGCCGTGGTAAACAAAGACGACTGCCTGAACGACGAGCAACGGCAAGCCATCACCGAGACCCTCACGCAACTGCTGCCACCCAATGCGCAACACATCTTCATCTCAGCAAAACAGCAAACCGCACTCACCCAACTGCAAAACATGCTCATCGAAGCAGCAGCACTGCCCGAAGCCGACGAAAGCCAAGTGATAGTGACCAACGCCCGCCACTACCAAGCCCTCACCAAAGCCCAACAAGCCCTGCAACGCGCCATACAAGGACTCACCCAAGGCATCAGCGGCGACTTCGTCAGCCAAGACATACGCGAAGCCATGCACTACCTGGGCGAAATCACCGGCGAAATCACCACCCACGACATCCTCGGCAACATCTTCTCCCGCTTCTGCATCGGCAAATAGCTGCTTCCGCATTGACAATTAGCTGAAAGGTCGTGTGCATTTTACTCTTGAAATCGAGCCGGATTTGAATTAGCTGCAATGCATCTGTAAATTACCGTAAAGCAAGAACATCCATCAACAGCCAACACAAACCATCAAAATCGCTCATCATCCGAAAAGTACGAATTAATTGATATTTTCACTTTTCGCAATCATGCTTTTGTGGCATGTTATGCCGAGTAACAGAAATTATTTATATATTTGCAAAAACGGAATTGTCGAGGAAAGGACGTGGAAGGTGTGCGGTATCGAGTGGCATTAACGGGTGCTGACATTCAGAGTGCCGAAGATGTCGCGGAGCAGTGGCAAGTTGTGCCATAACTCCTATACCGAGTACCTTACGAATCTCTTAGCCATCCGCACCTTGAGAAAGTGCAACGACAATTTAATTATAAATAGTTAAACAATTGGTTATTACCAATATAATTCGATATCGGAATGCTTCAAGCGAAAGAAACT
>JBJECZ010000024.1:0-2803 GCA_051871555.1 Muribaculaceae bacterium
ATCGAACTCACCATTAGCAGCGACATCACCACTATGAGAGCCACCACAAACCAGGGGTTGAGGAATGTGTTGTTGGCGTACCACGAGATGAAGCCAATCCAGAAGATGGCGTTGGCGGGTATTGGCATGCCAATGAAGCTGGTGGTTTGACGGGTGTCGACGTTGAAGTTGGCAAGACGCACAGCGCCCAGCACCGGAATGAGCAGGGCGGCATAGCACAGGCAACTATCGGGGTCGGCGTGGTTCATGGCAGCATACACCAGCAAACCCGGCGCCAGCCCGAAGCTCACGCAGTCGCACAGCGAATCGAGCTCTTTTCCGATGGCCGATACCACATGCAGCAGGCGCGCCACCAGTCCGTCGAAGAAGTCGAACAGGGCAGCCAAGGCAATCATTATGAACGCCGCCTGATAGGCATCGATGCCCCACCACACTTGCTCGTCGAAGCGCAGCGCCATGATGCAAGCGATTGAGCCGCAAAGCAAGTTGAGGCAGGTGATGGTGTTAGGTATGTTTTTTTTGATTGCATAAAAAATGTTCATGATATCAATGCTGTTTGAGGCGAGCAATTTGTGTTACGCCGCCCATGGTCTTGTCGCCAAGCTTCACCAAAATCTCGGTGTCGAGCGGCAAGAAGATGTCGACGCGCGAGCCGAATTTGATGAATCCCATGTGTTGTTCAACGCACACTTTGTCGCCAGGTTCAACGTAAGTGACTATGCGGCGCGCTATGGCACCGGCAATCTGACGCACAAGCACATCGCTGCCGCAGCGTGTGCCAATCACCACAGTGGAGCGCTCGTTTTCGGTGCTCGACTTGGGCAAGTATGCCGAGAGGAATCGGCCTGAGTGATGTTTCACATATTTCACTTCACCCTCAACAGGCACCCAATTGGCATGCACATTAAACACGGTCATGAACACCGACAGCTGTATGGCTCGTGCGTGGAGGTATTCGTCCTCGTAGACCTCCTCGAGCGCCACCACGGTGCCGTCGACCGACGAAACCACGGCATTGGCTGTGTCGCCACGGAAATGGCGTCGCGGGCTGCGGAAGAAGTTCACCACCAGCAGGAAGAGCACCAGCGAGATGCCCATGAAGATGTACGAAATGATTTTATACGACATTATCACATAGGCAGTGGCATTCACTACCGCCAAAATAAACAGCAGCATGAATATGATGTTCCTACCTTCGTGATGTATCTTTACTCTCATTGTTTCTCTTTAGGTGAAATAGATAGTGATTTAGCATATACTTAATTACACAAAGGTAATTGTTTTTTGCCGATATGCAAAACCAAAAGCCATTCTGAGCCGTCTTTTTTGGCAAAAGTTGGCTTTTTGAGGCATTTTTGTGGTATATGGTGCGTTAAAGGTCACTTTATTTCGCGGTGCTCGCCGTGGCGCACCTCGTCGACGTTCTTCCACAGGAAGAGCTTGTCGCTGGGGCGTATTTTCTCAGCCACCTTTATGGAGAAGCGCTCGCCTTTAACGGTCTTTTCCACCGGTTTGAGGTCGACGCGAATCTCGTCGACGGTGACAGGCACGGCACCCGTTGTTGGACCGGTGATGATGATTTCGTCGCCCACGTGCAGTTCGCCCGTCTCCATCTGAAACTCAGCCACACCAATTTTCGAGAAGTAGCGGATGCCCTTGGCGGCGTACACCTTCACGCGTGTGGCTGACGAGCCGTATTTCGAGGTCCATTCGCCCAAGCGCTGACCCAGATAGTAGCCGTTCCAAAATCCGCGGTTGAAAATCTGGCTGAGGCGCTCGTCCCATTCGGCAATCTTTTCGGGGGTGAACGAGCCGTCGAGCACAGCATTAATAGCCTCGTTGTAGCAGCTCACGGCAGTGCGCACATACTCCGGACCGCGGGCGCGACCTTCAATCTTGAACACGCGCACGCCGGCATCAATCATCTTGTTGAGGAAATGAATGGTTTTGAGGTCCTTAGGCGACATGATGTATTTGTTTTCGATGTCGAGCTGGTCGCCCGTGTCGCGGTCGGTTACGGTGTAGCTTCGGCGGCAAATCTGACGGCAAGCACCACGGTTGGCACTGGCGCCGGTTTCGTGCAGGCTCAGGTAGCATTTGCCCGATATAGCCATGCACAAAGCGCCGTGGCAAAACATCTCGATGCGCACCGGTTTGCCGTGAGGGCCGCAGATGCCGTCGCGCACGATGGTTTGATGAATGTCATACACCTGCTCGAGGTTCACCTCGCGGGCAAGCACCATCACGTCGGCAAACTGGCTGTAGAAGCGCACCGCCTCGCTGTTCGACACGTTCACCTGCGTGGAGATGTGCACCTCCACGTCGATGCTGCGGGCGTAGGTTATGGCAGCCATGTCGCTGGCAATGATGGCAGAGATGCCAGCCTCTTTGGCGGCGTTGATGATGCGGCGCATCAGCTCCATATCGTTGTCGAACACCACCGTGTTCACTGTGAGATAGCTTTTCATGCCGCGCTCGTGGCACCATGCTGCAATCTGGTGCAAGTCGTCGATGGTGAAGTTGTTCGACGATTTTGCACGCATATTCAGCCCCTCGATGCCAAAATATATGGCATCGGCACCGCCCTGATGCGCCGCCACAAGACTCTCGTAGCTGCCCACCGGCGCCATTATCTCAAAATCTTTCCTTTCCATGTTGAATAACAGTTGCAGTTATACCCCGCAAAATTACAAAAAAATGCTCATGAAATAGCAATCAAACTCCAAAAACGGGATTAAAGAGTCGACTGTGTCCGTTCCTGAAAATGGTTGACTCGGTTTGGTACATTTACTAATATTGGTTT
>JBJECZ010000025.1:0-11103 GCA_051871555.1 Muribaculaceae bacterium
CCCTGAGGAGGAGTGAGGAGATGGTCGTTGCACTTCTTATTGGAAACTTTAAAACTTTTTCACACGCAATTTATTACGCAAAAGTTTTGCAAACGGAAAAATTATTTGTAAATTTGCACCGCATTTTCCGCAGCAGGCTCAATTAAGCGATGCCATACCATAAGCATCCGCCTCTCGGGTTAACTTTGTAACATTATAATATTAAATGTACGCAATTGTAGAAATTCAAGGACAACAATTCAAGGCCGAAGCTGGCAAATACCTGTTTGTCCACTATCTCGGCGAAGAAGCTAAGGCTGGCGATTCAGTAGAATTTGCAAAGGTGCTTCTCATCGATGCCGACGGTGACGTTAAAGTCGGAGCTCCTACCGTTGAAGGTGCTAAAGTGGTTTGCGAAGTTGCCGAACCATTGGTGAAAGGTGAACACATCATCGTCTTCAAGAAGAAAAGACGTAAAGGCTATCGCCGTTTGAACGGTCATCGCCAATACTTCACCAAAGTTGTGATTAAAGACGTTATTGCTTAACCCCTAAAATTTTAAAGAAATGGCACATAAAAAAGGTGTAGGTAGTTCTAAGAACGGCCGTGAGTCAGAAAGCAAACGACTCGGCGTTAAAATTTTTGGTGGCTCTTTTGCAAAAGCTGGCAACATAATCAAGCGTCAACGTGGCACTGTTCATCATCCAGGTGCAAATGTGGGTATGGGCAAAGACCACACTCTCTACGCTCTTGTTGATGGCACAGTAGTTTTCAAGGCCAAAGCTGGTCGCAACTACATCTGTGTTGACCCAGTTCAAAGCGAAAACAACTAATTGCTCGTCGCAGAATTTTTCACGACAATTAGCGCAACCGAATTAAAGAGGGATAAATCATCGATGGTTTATCTCTCTTTTTTTTGCATCTATTACTTTCCGAAAAACATTGCCAATCAAAAATTTGTTAGTAAATTTGTACATAATATCGATATAAGTATGCGCAAGTTTTTCATTTTCATAACTTCCACGCTGATAACGCTCTGCGTTTCAGCTGAAACAATAGTTTGTACACCTGGCAAATTATCCGGGTTGATTTCTGACAAAGGCATTACAAGTCTGCAATTGTCGGGTGCGATTAATGCCCTCGACTTCAAATTTATTGCCGACGAACTAAAGCAGCTGCAATCGCTCGACATTGCCAATTGCAACATCGAAGCTTACAGCAGCAACAAGGCGCTGATTGGCAATGCCCACAGCTTTAAAGCCGACGAGATTCCCGCAGCATGCTTTGCCGACAGCAAAATAAGCGAATTCGCCCTTCCAGCCTCGTTGAAGTCGATTGGCGAAGGTGCATTTGCCTGCTGCAGCAACATTGCAGCAATTGCCCTGCCTGCCGAGCTCGACTCGATTGCAGCATATGCTTTCACAGCATGCACAAGTCTGAACGAAATCACATTGCCGGCAAAGCTCACTATGGTTGGCGAGGGTGCTTTTTCACACTGCACCGGTCTTGCAAAGGTCGCCGTCGACGACAATAACCGCACCGAAAACTTGGCGCTTGCAAGCCAAGCATTCCTAAACTGTACATCACTTGTCGACGTCAATCTAGGAAAACAAATACAAAGCATTGGCAGTCGCACCTTCAGCGGATGCTCAAACCCGGACTTTGCAGTAAACATTTCTGCCGACTCGCAACTGAGCGAGATTGGCGAAGGCGCTTTCATGGCAAGCGGAATCAAAACATTCAACTTTGCCAACTGCCCTAAGCTGTCAGTTATTCCGGCTTACGCTTTTGCAACCTCGTCGTTGACCGATGTCGCTATCCCCGAAACTGTGAAGCACATCAGCGAAGGCGCTTTCTTCTATGGCACATCCATCGCCACCATCAGTCTTTCCGATTGCAGCGCAAGCATCTCAGACCTGATGTTTGCAGGCTGCAAAAATGCAACCACTACCGGACTCAACGACTCGACAAATGAGATTGGCAGCTATGCCTACTACGGTTGGAACCTGACAAATAAACTCGTCTTGCCCGAAGCAGTTTCGTATGTGGGCAACTATGCATTTGCCAACATGAGCTCGCTGGAGAAAATCACAAGCAAAAACCTCAACGCACCAGAGCTTGGCGAAGCCGTATTTAATGGCGTGACACCCTCAAATGTGCTGCTAACCACTCGCCCCGAAGCCTCGGGATATGCTACTGCCGAGCAATGGAAGGACTTCGTGCATACACTCAACGGCGACGCCGACAACAACACTCGCATCAACATCAACGATATTGCTGCCATAATCAGCCACTTAAACGGCAAAACTCCGGCAAATTTCTTGTTTGAAGCTGCCGATGCCAATGTCGACGATACAGTAAACGACACCGACTTGGAAAATGTGCTCAACATCATTGCAAATTCCGAGAATAACCCAGAAACAAAATAAATAAACCGAAAACACTATGACTAATATATATTTCCGACTCGGCACCACTCTTGCTATTGCGTTTTGCAGCCTCATTAGTGCCAATGCACAAAGCAACTATTTGCAATGCGCCGGCACAACCGTCGACCGCGACAAGCAAACAACTGTGGACATAGCGCTGAAAAACGATGTTGACTTCACCGCTTTTCAATGCGACATCACCATACCCGAAACCGTGAATTTCGTCGACAACGAGGGCATCATCAAAGCATCGCCTCGCCTTGCCGAATCGCACCGAATAATTGAGAAGAAACTCAACGACAACACTCTGCGCGTGATTGTTTACTCCACCGACAACAGCGCTTTCAGCAACGACACCGAAACGCTGTTCAGCTACGCAATAAGTGCAGTTGACCCAAATGAAGATTCTTCGAGCCAAACACGAATCTCAAACATCGTGTTTTCGCAAATCGACAACGGCTCCGACGCACTGAACTGCATCGAGCACATCTTCGACGACCTGACATTCAATACATCGGTGAGCGGAATCGACGCCGTGAACATCACCGAGTTGAAAATTTATGCTTCGGGCATGCACATCATCGTGCTTTCGCCTTCCAACACCACATTGCAGCTCACCACCGTGGCTGGCATTACATCAACGCTTAACGTGAAGGCAGGCAAAAACATCTTCGACGTAACCGAGCCTGGCATGTACATCGTCGGCACAGAAAAAGTATTGGTTCAATGAACCGTCACTGCAAAAGCAACATTTATCAACACTGATGGGTAAAAACAAACTTAAGAAATTTGCCGAAATGGAAACGCTCGAATGCGTTCTCCAATATCCATTTGCACGCCTTCAGAAAGAATCTTTCACAATGAAAGGCCGTTGGAACGAACAATTCTTTCACAACGACAACCCCATTGTGCTTGAACTTGGATGCGGCAAAGGTGAATATGCTGTTGGATTGGCACGTCGTTTTCCTAATAAGAACTATATCGGCATCGACTGCAAAGGTGCTCGCATGTGGACAGGTGCCAAAGAAGCATCAACCGAAGGCATCTCCAATGTGGCTTTTTTGCGCACCGACATTGAATTAATCAACCATTTTTTTGCGCCCGGCGAAGTAAGCGAAATTTGGATTACGTTCCCCGACCCGCAAATGAAGAAAGTGCGCAAACGCCTCACCAGCACCCGCTTTCTTGCACTATATCGCGAACTGCTTGCCGACAACGGCACTGTGCACCTGAAAACCGATAGCCCATTCCTCTACACCTACACCGATGCACTCGTTAAAGCAAACAATTTCAGCACCGACATCAACACCTCCGACCTATATGGCTCGGGAATTGCCGACGACATACTTGAAATTAAAACTTACTACGAGCGTCAGTGGTTGAGCCGTGGTTTGACAATCAAATACATTAAATTTCATCTTCCAACATCCGGCGAACTTGTTGAACCCGACATCGAGATTGAAGAGGACACCTATCGCAGCTTTTCACGCGGATACATTCAATGCCCGCAACTCCTCGAAGAAAAGCAGCAAAACAAATAAAACATCAACTTCACTAAAAAACACAATATGGAAAGATTATATCCCAAACTCATACTCGACGCACTTTCAAAAGTGCGCTACCCCGGCACCGGCAAGGACATTGTAAGTTCAGGAATGGTTGCCGACGACATTCGCATCGATGGCAATAAAGTGTCGTTTTCGCTGATTTTCGACAAACCCACCGATCCATTCATCAAATCGCTTGTGAAATCAGCCGAAGCTGCCATACTCACATTCATCAGCGAAGAAGTTGACATCAAAGGCAATATATCCACCATCATACGCAATCCGGTTACGCCTAAGCAAGAAAACCCGCTGCCTGGTGTTAAGAACATCATCGGAGTGTCGTCGGGCAAAGGCGGCGTGGGCAAATCAACCATTGCAGCTAATCTGGCTGTAGCACTGGCACAGCTTGGCTACAAGGTGGGACTGCTCGATGCCGACATCTTTGGTCCGTCGACGCCTAAAATGTTTGGTGTTGAATCGGCACAACTATATATGGAAAAGGTGGATGGGCGCGACATGATTCTGCCCATCGAAAAATATGGCGTAAAGCTGCTTTCGATAGGTTTTCTTGTCGACCCTGACAAGGCTGTGTTGTGGCGAGGCGGAATGGCAAGCAATGCCCTCAAGCAACTCATCACCGAAGCCAATTGGGGCGAACTCGACTATTTTGTAATTGATATGCCTCCGGGAACAAGCGATATTCACCTCACCTTGGTGCAAACACTCGCCATCACTGGCGCAATTGTGGTTTCTACACCGCAAGAGGTTGCTCTTGCCGACGCTCGTAAGGGAATCAGCATGTTCCAAAGCGACCAGGTGAATGTGCCCATCCTCGGATTAGTGGAGAATATGTCGTGGTTCACACCTGCAGCTCACCCCGACGAACAATATTTCATCTTTGGCAAAGACGGCGGCAAGAACCTTGCCGAAAAGCTGCAAGTGCCATTGCTTGGACAAATTCCGCTAGTGGCAAGCATATGCCGCGGAGGCGACGACGGCACGCCCGTTGTGCTGCAAAACTCGGTGTCGGGCGCAGCTTTCTTCAACTTAGCTCGCTCAGTAGTACAGTCAATCGACCATCGAAACGCATCTCTGCCACCTACCACCAAAGTAGAAATGAAATAATGCACAACATTTTGTGCATCAAACCATTGCCCAAACAACACAAGCAACAACTCGCACTGCGTTTTTTGGGCATATCTATTATGTGCTTCTATTGCATAATGATGAAAAAATAGGTAACTTTGCACCCGAAAAAACCGACATCTGCGCAAGCAATGAAATGTGAGACAATTATTTAATTGACAGCGCACAATCGATTTTATACATTTACGTTTTTAGCAACACATTTTTTAATGAAGACATTCCAAGAATTAGGAGTCCGCGAGGATATCATCAAAGCAATCACCGAGTTAGGATTTATCAATCCGATGCCAATTCAGGAGAAAGTAATTCCACATCTACTCAACGAAATAAACGACATCATTGCATTGGCGCAAACCGGAACAGGAAAGACTGCAGCCTTTGGTCTGCCCCTGCTTCAGCGCATCGATGTTGAAACCGAAAAGCCTCAAGCGCTAATCATTGCGCCAACTCGCGAATTGTGTCTGCAAATTGCCGGCGACCTTGCCGACTACTCAAAATATATCGACGACCTCCGCGTGCTGCCCGTCTACGGCGGTTCGAGCATCGAAAGCCAAATTAAAATGCTACGCCGCGGCGTGCACATCGTGGTTGCCACCCCTGGCCGCCTGCTCGACCTCATCAAACGCAACACCGTGAACATGGAAATGGTGCGCACCGTGATTCTCGACGAAGCCGACGAAATGCTCAACATGGGATTTGTCGACGACATTAACGAGATTCTAACCTATGTGCCCGACGACCGCAAAATGCTACTGTTCTCTGCCACCATGCCCACCGAAATTGAGGCTATTGCAAAGAACTATATGCACGACCCCGAGGAAATCGTCGTTGGCTCGCGCAACGAAGGTGCCGAAAACGTGCGGCACATCTATTACATGGTTCATGCACGCGACAAATATCTTGCTCTCAAACGCGTTGCCGACTATTGCCCAAGCATCTACGGCATTATCTTCTGCCGCACCCGCCGCGAAACACAAGAGGTGGCTGATTGGCTAATTTCCGACGGATATAATGCCGATTCGCTGCACGGCGACCTCTCACAAGCGCAACGCGATTTGGTGATGAAGAAGTTCCGAGAGCACAACATTCAACTGCTTGTTGCCACCGACGTGGCTGCACGCGGTCTTGACGTCGACAACCTCACTCACGTAATCAACTACGGATTGCCCGACGACATAGCCACTTACACCCACCGCAGCGGTCGCACCGGTCGCGCCGGCAAAACTGGTGTGTCGGTGTCAATTGTCCATCTGCGGGAGAAAGGCAAAATCAAGGACATAGAAAAGCGCATAGGCAAAAGCTTCGAACGCAAAGATGTGCCTTCGCCTAAAGATATCATCACCAAACAACTGTTCAACCTTGCCGACCGCCTCGAAAAAGTGAGCGTCGACGAGGACCAGATTAACGAATACCTTCCCGGAATAGTGAAGAAGCTCGAGTGGCTAAGCACCGAGGACCTGCTAAAGCGTGTGCTATCGCTCGAAGCAAACCGCCTGCTTGAATACTACAAAGATGCTCGCGTGCTCGATGTGCCCGAATCCGACAAGAAGGGCAAAAAGAAGAACGAGCGTAACAGCAACCGCAGCAATGACGATAAAGACCGCCGCGTTGCCGAAGAAGGCTACGAACGCCTCTACATCAACTGCGGCAAAGCCGACGGTTTCTTTGCTCCTAACCTTATCGAGCTCATCAACAAATCGGTGCAAGGCCAACGTGTCGACATCGGCAGAATCGACTTGCTGTCGGGTTATTCGCTCTTCGACATTCGCAAAGGCGAAGCTAATCGCGTAGTGTCGGCTCTCAAGGGCGAGGATTTCTTCGGCAAACGCATCTATTGCGAAATCGCAGTCCCCGACAAGGACTACGAAAGCGAGAACAAGGGCAAAGCACTCAAGCGCCGCAAGCGCGACAACGATGACGACGCCCCGAAAAAATCACGCCGCGAACGCCGCGAAGAGCGTTTTGGCAAGTCGAAGGATAGCCGCAAACGCGACCGAAAAGATAAAAAAGGTGAAAAGCCCGACTTTCACGGCAACTACGACAAATTTAAAAAGAAAAAACGCTGATTTTTCTCAATAAATTGCTTAACTTCACATTCCAATTTTATTATTGAACTTTTTTTGATAAAGAAGGATAATGAGGTTTATCACACTCACACTACTATTGTGCATGCTTTCGTGCTTCACTGGCATTGGTGAAGCAAAAACCATACGCGACTTTTTTGCTTCGGAGCCTGACAACATATTCTTGTTGTTGCGGAATCGAACAAGGCTCGATATGCTCGACTATTACGACTCGGGACAGAAAGTTGCTGCATCTAATCGCCTTTCAGGCGACGACACTACATCGCAGCTGATTGATGTCACCCAAAACAGCATCTCGCTGCAGCTCACCGATGCAACCCGTGTCGACATGCTCCTATATGAGACTGTGCAAGGCAAAGACTCGGTTGTGGCTGTAGTGAAAACGGCCTTGCTGCCTGCCCCCGACAGCCGAATAGCGTTTTACGACACTGATTGGAAGCCGCTGAACAAAAAGCAAATTTTCGCCGAGCCCACACTCAACGATTTCATCGTGCCCGGCACCAACAAGGAAGTTTTGGAAACTATTAACGACATTGTGAAATTTCCTATAATTTCCTACGATGTTGCGGCTACCGATGCCGCCACAACAATCACTGCGCACCTTAATCTCGAGCAATTCCTCAGTGTCGACGATTGGGCTAAAGTGAAGCCATATCTGCACCAAAGCCTCACCTATCGTCGCCAAGGTCGCAGCTCAAAATTCAAACTTCAGAAACAATAAACCCGCACACCCACAATGGCAGATTCTCCACAAGGCATAACATTGCGCAATTTCCTGTCACGACTCAAAGCCGTGATTATGAGCGAACAATCGCTGCTTCAGCAATGGGTGATTGCCGAAATTAGCGACTACCGATATAATCGTCACTGCTACATGCTGCTGCTCGAAAAAGACGCCAACGGCAACACCGTAGCCACTGCACGCGCCACCATCTGGCAAAGCACTTTCTACGCCATAAACAGCAAATTCCAATCAGCCACTGGGCAAAATCTTGCCAACGGCTTGAAGGTGATGCTGCAAGTTTCGGCTAACATGAGCGAACAATACGGGCTGTCGCTAAACGTCACCGACATCGCTCCCGAATACACACTGGGCGATATGCAACGCCAACGTCTTGAAATCATTGAACGGCTCACCCGCGAAGGGCTCATCGACCTCAACAAAGAGCTGACCCTACCCATTAAGCCTCAACGCATTGCTGTGATTTCGGCAGCCGGAGCCGCCGGATATGGCGACTTCTGCAACCAATTGAGCAACAACGCTTCAGGAATTAAATTCTACACCTGCCTGTTTGCCGCATCAATGCAAGGCAAGGACACTGCCCCAACTGTGATTGACGCCCTGCGCCGAATCGACAACAACCGTCAACTGTTCGACGTGGTGGTGATTATTCGCGGCGGCGGAGCTACCACCGACCTCAACTCGTTCGACAACTACGAGCTTGCAAAGCAGGTGGCATTGTGCCAGCTGCCCGTAATCACCGGCATCGGACACGAACGCGACAAAACAGTGCTCGACTATGTGGCATCGTTGCCGGTGAAAACTCCAACAGCTGCAGCCGAACTTATCATCAATCAATGCAGCATTTGCCTAAACACCCTCAACGACTACCAAACAGCCATTGTTAACGCAGCAACAGCAACTTTGCGCGAGGAACGTCAACACATCGACTTCATAGCCAATCAGTTGTCGCCTCTGGCAAAAAACATTATTAGCCGTGAGCAGCTGAAGCTGTCGAACATGCTCACCGTGATTCCCGCAACACTATCCGGCAAAATTGCCGCCGAAAACATCAAACTTGGCAATCTCAAGCTAATGCTGTCTACGGCAATTCAGCAGACGCTCACCAATGAGAAGCAACGCTTGTGCAACCTCAACGACAAAATAGAACTGCTGTCGCCGCAAAACATACTCAACCGTGGCTATTCAATAACCACTGTCAACGGGCACGCCGTCACCGACGCCTCGCAGCTCCACCCCGGCGACACAATCACCACTCGCCTCAAATCGGGCGAAGTATCTTCAACTGTAAACTAAATCAACCCACAAAATAATAGAATTATGGAAACAGAAATCACATATCAAAAAGCAATCGGCGAACTTGAACAAATCATTCAAAAAATGCAAAGCAACCAATGCACAATCGACGAACTGTCGGCACTCACCTCACGTTCGCTGCAACTGCTCACCATCTGCAAAAACAAACTCACCAAAACTGACGAGGAACTCAAAAAAATCCTCGCCCAACTCTCCGACGAATAATACATATTGGTTTTCGACTCGGTGCTACTCTGCTGAGATGCATGGCACAATAATTGCTGCAATAATTCTCAGCAGAATTGCATTTAAACCATTGGTATGCAAAACACTCTAATGTAACAAACAACTAATTTAACAAAAGTATGAAAAAGCGAAAAACGATGCGTATAACGCAAGACGATTACATCAAGGCAAATCGCAAAACAAGCCGCGAAGCCGAGATTGCCGCTTATGGCCACCCCATTTGCCACAAGCGAGTGCACAAATCAAAGAAGATTTACGACCGCAAACGCATTAAGGCGGGTCGCGATGGCGACCTGCCTTTTTTGTTTCTATAATTATGGGGATGTTATTTCATCTGATAACGCTCAAGCAGCTGCTGGAATTCTGCCGTGGTCTTCGATTCTTTTAGCCATAGGTTGAAGTTCTGCTGCAACTCTGCGTTGTTTTTGGCAAATGCCCAGGCTTGTATCTGCGAGAAACTGATTGAAGTTGAGATGTCAACATCTTCATAGCGTTTAGCCAAATCAAGGGCAATGCGACGGTTAATCACTGCATAGGCAATTTCGCCGGTTGCCACTTGCAGGAACAGTTGCTCAGGGCCGTAAACGAGTTCCTCTTTCACGAAAATCGAATCGCCAATTTCACGGCTTAGATTGCTTATTCGCTCCTTCATAGGCGAGCCTTTTACCACATACACGGTGTCGCCAGCCAAATCGAGCTGTGTTGTTATGGCAACGCTGCCGTCGGGGCGTTTTTTCTGCACCAACACTTGGCGGTCGATGTACACCTCATCGGTGAACAGCAGACGCAGCCGATTCTCCTTTGTAACCGGAAACTGCGCAACAAGCACATCTACCCTGCCATTTTCTAAGGCTTCAAGAGCATCTTTTAGGGTAACCATTGGATGAAACTTCATGGGCACAGCATAGCGCTTTGAAAGAATGCGCAGCAAATCGTAGTTGAATCCGCCAAGGGTATCGGCATAAGTGTAGCACATCATCGGCGAATATTCTATGGCAACATCAATGGTGTCGCCTCCGCTTTGCTGAAGCCTACCTATATGCAAATCCTTGTCGCCACAGCGACGCAGGCTCAGCATTGTAGCAATCACTACAATAAGCAGCACCACATATACCATTGGTTGCCCTTTCTTCGGTTTCAATGCTTTGTTTTTCATGTTCGGGTAGATATTTAATTAGTGAAATCAACCGACAGACCCATTTGCAGGCGGCGAGGATTGAGCGGATAGTGAGGCGACGAGAAATAGTTGTCGCCACCAAACATTCCTTGATTGAAGTGCGAGAACATCACAAAGAAGCGTGTTTTCTTCAACTTCATGTTGGCATAGGCATTCATAAAGGCGAAATTTCCACACTTCACCTCATGCTGATTGTGGAACGTAGCCGTTGCCGGATTATATGCAGGAGCATAATATTTGGTATAGTAATTGCAATCCACTCCAAACTGAACGTGCAGCACACCGGAAACCTTGAACAGCAAATACAGATTGCTGTAAACTGCCAATTTGGGCAATGCCAACACATTTTCGTTTGACGAGGTTTGATATGTCACGCTATTGTCCCAATTCAGTATTCCGGCACGCAGATGCTGGTCGAGTGTAGCGTTAAGCACATGCACAGCGCTGCCCGATTGTG
>JBJECZ010000026.1:0-4339 GCA_051871555.1 Muribaculaceae bacterium
AATAAATTGTGTTTTTGCATTATTATTTGTAACTTTGCAAAATAATGCGATTTAAGGTGAACATTTTTGGCTGAAATCAAAAAAGGAGATAATAATAAAGAAGAATATGGACGGAAAAGCAAAATTTGCCACGAAAATAGGTTTGGTTGCTGCCACGGTTGGGTCGGCGATAGGTCTTGGTAATGTTTGGCGATTTCCTGGTGAAACACAGGGCAACGGTGGCGCTGCATTTTTGCTGGTTTATGTGGTGTGCGTGCTGGTGCTTGGCATTCCTGTAATGCTTGCCGAGTTTTCGTTAGGTAGGGCAGGACAGGCTGATGCAGTGGGCAGCTTCAAGGCTCTCACCCCAAAAAAACGATGGTGGATAGCAGGAGTAATCGGCTTGTGTGCATCATATTTGATACTCTCGTATTATATGGTGGTTGCCGGATGGACCATCGACTACCTGTTTGAATCGATAACCGGCAGTTTGTATGAGGGGTATGATGCCAATAATGTTTCGCAATCCACGGCCTTTTTTGCTGGTAAGATGGGCGAAGTGGTAACGTCCGCTTGTCAGCCTATTGTTTGGACGTTTGTAACCATCATTATCAATTTGGTTGTGTTGCTTTTGGGCGTGAGAAAGGGCATTGAAAAACTGTCGAATGTGCTTATGCCATTGCTTTTTGTGCTACTGGTGGTTTTCTGCTTAAAGTCGCTCACATTGCCAAATTCGATGGATGGATTGTTGTTTTTTCTGAAGCCTGATTTTAGTAAAATAACGGTTGATGTGTGTCTGAATGCATTAGGACAAGCATTTTTCTCATTAAGTTTGGGCATGGGCATATTGGTGACCTATTCGGCGTATTTCCCTCAGGAAACACATCTTGTTAGAACAGCGGCACAGGTGTCGGGGCTCGACTTCTTGGTTGCCTTTATGATGGGAATCATCATATTTCCAGCTGTGTGCAGTTTCAATATGGGTAACAGCGCACAGCTTGAGGGCACTACATTGGTGTTTGTAACAATGCCGGAGATATTTGCAAATATGATTGCTACGCGATTTTGGTCGGTGCTGTTTTTTATGCTTCTTTCGATAGCGGCAATCACGTCAACCATCTCGCTTGGCGAGGTGGCGGTGGCATTCATCAGCGATCGCTTTGGTGTGTCGCGTAAATGGGCATGCGTGCTGGTGATGGCGCCGCTGCTGATTCTCAGCCCGCTTAGTTCGTTATCGCTTGGTGCGATGCCTGACATTAAATTGGCAGGGTTGTCGCTGTTCGATTTCCTCGACACCACAGCCACCAATTTTATGCTGCCTTTGTGTGCATTCTTGACTTGCATCTATGTGGGGTGGGTGTTGCCTAAGGGCTTCATCGACAAGGAACTGACCAACGGCGGTGATTTTGAGACCCGTACGTTGCCAGTGCTTAAGCTTCTAATCAGATATGTCAGTCCGGTGCTGATATTACTGATTTTGGTCGCCAAACTTGTGGATATACTCGGTTGATATGGATAAAGATTGGTGGCATGGATTTTTTGGAATGACCCGCACTGAACGCATTGGTGCTTATGCAATGTTGGTGATAATGACATTGACAGTGACTATTGCATTCACATTCAGAAGCTGTTCGCCAAGCGACAGCGACGTTGGCAAAGCAAGAGAGGTGCTTAAACGAAGCGAAATGGCACAGCAGATGCAGGATAGCATCTACAAAGCAAAAGTGGACAGCGCAAATGTTGAGGCATCGATTAAGAAAAATGCAAAAAAATATAAGAAAGCGAAGAAACATAAAAGAATTTATGAGGACCGCGATTTGCAGGAAGTGCCTCAGTATTAATGAAATATAGAGACTGATTTATGAAGAACGATAGGGCACAATTTGTTACAAAAACAGGTGTTATAGCAGCAACCGTAGGTTCTGCTGTAGGCTTGGGAAATATATGGAGATTTCCTTTTGAGGCCGGAGTGCATGGTGGTGGCGCTTTTTTGATATTATACGTTATATGTGTATTGCTGATTGGCGTACCGGTTGTGGTGGCTGAGTTTGTGCTTGGCCGTGGAACACATGCCAATGCAAAAGGCGCGATTAGTCAGTTGATGCCAGGCACTTGGATGCGTTGGGTGCCTTTGCTTGGTGTGCTCGCGTCGGTATTGATATTGGGTTTCTATTCGGTGGTTGCCGGATGGATATTGGCGTATTTGTATATGGCAGTGACCGGAGTGATGAGCGGACACACACCGCAGGAGTATGGCACTATGTTCGGCGAATTCGTGAGCAATCCATGGCTAAGCACGATGTGCACCATCTTGTTTTTGCTTATAAATTACACTGTTTTGAGGCGTGGCGTTCAGAAAGGCATTGAGAAGATTGCTAATATATTGATGCCATTGCTGTTTGTGATACTTGTGGTGTTTTGTGCCAACTCGTTGCTGATGGATGGCGCAGGCAAGGGTATTTCTTTTTTGTTTAACCCTGATTTCTCGAAGATTACGCCGTCGGTAGTTGTAGGAGCTATGGGACAGGCATTTTTTTCGTTGAGCGTTGGTCTTGGGTGCTTGCTCACTTATGCATCGTATTTCAACGACAAGACGCCTTTGGTGAAGAATGCGTTCACAATAGGTGCGTTAGACACACTGGTGGCAATACTTGCCGGTGTGATGATTTTCCCGGCAGTGTTTTCGTTTGGGATGTCGGCAGAAGCCGGACCGAAATTGGTGTTTGAAATATTGCCGTCGATATTTCAGCATTTGCCGATGTCGATTATGTGGTCGTCGGCATTCTTTATATTATTGTTCTTTGCATCGTTAACATCGACCATTTCGATGAGCGAAACGTGCATAGCATGTTTCGTAGAGGAGCTTAAGATGTCGCGAAAGAAAGCAACGATTTTGAACACGGCAATATGCTTGGTTCTTGGCGTACTTTGTTCGTTGTCGTTTGGTGTGATGAGCTCGTTCACCATTTGTGGTAAGACGTTGTTCGACTTGTTTGATTTTGTGTCGTCGAGCATTCTGTTGCCTGTGGGCGGCATATTCTTCTCGTTGTTTGTGGGATGGGTGGTTGATAAGAAATTCCTTGACAATCAGCTCACCAGCAACGGCGAAGGCAAGATGAGCAAGTGGGTGAAGTTGCCAATGATGTTTTGCATACGGTTTGTTGCTCCGATTTCGATTGTTCTTATTTTCTTGGTGGGTTTGGGCTTGTTGAGTTTTTAAGTCACAACCACGGCAAAGCGGTGAAAGGTGTTGCCACGTTAATGTATTTTTGCTAAATTTGTAGTTGAAAAATCTTTGCTAAGACAATGGATTGCAAATTTGGCACATATACACTTACTATTAAAGGCGAGAAGCAATTGATTGACAGGCCTTTGGTGATGGGGATATTGAATGTAACCCCTGATTCGTTTTACAGCGGCAGCCGTATGGGCGTAGATGAAGCTCGCATTGGCGAACGTGTTGAGAAGATATTAGAAGAAGGTGGCGACATTATAGATATAGGAGCATATTCCACTCGACCTAATGCCGACGACATTTCGCCTGATGAAGAGTATTCCCGACTGAAAACCGGACTGAAAGTGATTAAGAGTATCGACGCAAATGCCATTGTGTCGGTCGATACATTTCGCGCAGATGTTGCCCGCAGATGCGTTGAAGAGTTTGGGGTTGACATTGTGAATGACGTGAGCGGTGGTACGCTCGATGACGATATGTTTGCAACAGTTGCAAAGCTGAATGTGCCGTACATACTTATGCACATGCGAGGCACTCCTGCCACTATGCAACAGCTGACCGAATACGACGACGTCACTCGTGACGTGATTGACGATTTGCGTAAAAAGAAACGAGCGCTTAACGACCTCGGCATTGGCGATGTGATAATCGACCCTGGATTTGGATTCAGCAAAACCGTGGGGCAGAACTTCGAAATGCTTAATCGTTTGGAAGATTTCAGCCAGCTCGGTGCGCCATTGCTCGTGGGCGTGTCGCGCAAATCGATGATTTTCCGCACACTCGGTTGCACCCCAGTGGAATCGCTAAACGGCACTACCGTAATAAACACTATATCGTTGTTGAAGGGCGCACATATCCTTCGCGTTCATGATGTAAGGGAGGCTGTGGAAGTATGTAAATTGGTTGGCTCAACCATTGGAGCAAGATATTAATGCAATAGAAAGAATATGAATCTCGACTTTGGAATTAAAGATTTGGTGGATATCCTATTGGTGGCTGCGATGCTTTATTACCTTTACAGGGCAATGAAGCAGTCGGGCACGTTGAACATTTTTGTAGGCGTGTTGTCGTTCATAGTGCTGTGGTTTATCACCTATAAGATATTGAACATGCAGCTGTTTGGCG
>JBJECZ010000026.1:4349-11089 GCA_051871555.1 Muribaculaceae bacterium
GGAATAATGGACAAGTTCATAAATATGGGCTTGCTCATACTTGTGATATTGTTCCAAGAGCAGATAAAGCGATTCCTTAATGAGGTGGGTGCTCACAACAAGTGGCCTGCTTTGCGTAAATTTTTCAGCCACGGCAAAGGCAAGAAAGACGAAAAACGCTGGATATTGCCAATTGTGCACGCCTGTATGAATATGGCACGAAGCAAAACCGGGGCGTTGATAGTGATTGAACGCAGTGTGCCGCTGAAGAGTTTTGCCGAGAGTGGCGATGTTATTGATGCAAACATCAATGGCCGTTTGATTGAAAACATATTTTTCAAGAATAGTCCGCTGCACGATGGCGCTTTGATAGTTTCTAACGGAAAGCTTGCCTCGGCGGGATGCATTTTGCCTGTTAGCCACGACAGCAGTTTGCCTCGCTATTTGGGTTTGCGTCACCGTTCGGCTTTGGGCATCGCTCAAGAAACTGATGCAGTTGCCATTGTGGTGTCGGAGGAAACCGGCAACATTTCTATGGCTTATAAGGGAGAGATTCGGTTGAAAATGTCAACAACCGATTTGGAGCACCAATTGGCGGGAATTATTGATTGATGAATGGAGTTTTAAAAACCGATGATTGATTGTTTAGGAATAATAAAAAAATACTATGCCGAAGGCAGCGATGCCTATAACCTGCTTGTGACGCATAGCCGACAGGTGGCGGAATTAGCGGTTGCATTGTTGGAGCGCAAGCCCGAGCTAAATATCGACAGGACTTTTGTTTATGAAGCTGCTATGCTTCACGACATTGGTATGTTTCGCACTAATGCACCCTCAATATTTTGCTTTGGCGAATTGCCGTATTTGCAACACGGGGTAGAAGGCCGTAAAATTCTTGATTCGTTTGGACTTGAAAAGCATGGGCTGGTGTGTGAACGCCATACCGGAGCCGGACTCACGGCACAGGAGATTGTTGAACAGCATCTGCCACTTGAACCGCGTGATATGTTGCCACTGACGCTCGAGGAAAAATTGGTGTGTTATGCCGATAATTTTTATAGTAAATCGCGTCTTGCACCGGCAAAAAAACTTGATGATGTGGTGAAATCGATGTCGAAATATGGGGCAGGGACCATTGAAAGGTTAAACGATTTGGTTAACCTTTTTGGCAGCCCCGACGGCTTAGGAATGTAAATTAACAAATAAAAGCATCAATTTATGGGTAGTGTGCTTCGATTTGCTTAATTTTGTACACTATTTTGCACAATTACGAAATTGAAGAAAGAAAACAAATATATATTTGCTGCAATAGTATGCGCATTATTGGCAACGATTGGCTCGACAAGGCCCGCAAGGGCGTTGTCGGCAGTATTGTTAGCCGATTTGTCGACTCAAACCGTCACGAAAAAGGATAGCGTGGTTGACTTGAGCGACCTGATTGGCGAAAATGCTGTGTTGCCGGAACGCATGTTCAGCGATAGCGTGGGTGGAGGAACACCCGTTGATAGCGTCTCTGCCGATAGCGTCAAGACCGACACCTTGAATAAGGTGAAAAAATCGCGTTTTGTTCTTGATGTGGTTGACCTCGATAACGTGGTGAATTTCAAAGCTAAAGACTCGCTTGTGATTGCAGGAAACAACAATGCGTTCATGTATGGACCGAGCAATGTGACCTATGGCGATATCGACCTCAAGGCAAACGAGATTCATATGAACATGGACCAAAATGAGGTATATGCGGTGGGTGTGCCTGACAGCACGGGAGAGTTGCAAGGCAACCCGGTGTTTGAGGATAAGAGCGGCAAATATGCCTCGAAGAGTATGCGATACAATTTCAAGAGCCAGAAAGGCCTGATTAAAGACGTAATCACTGAGCAAGGCGAAGGCTTTCTTACAGGTGGAATCACCAAGATGATGAATCGCGAGGAATACTTTATTAAAAACGGAAGGTATACCACTTGCGATGACCACGACGAACCGCACTTCTATATGAATATCACAAAAGGCAAAGTGAAGCCTAAGAAAAATATTGTCACCGGACCGGCTTATATGGTGCTCGAAGGCTTGCCATTGCCAGTGGCTGTGCCGTTTGGTTATTTCCCGTTCACATCGTCGTATTCGTCGGGTATTATAGTGCCAACATTCGGCGAAGATTACAATTATGGGTTTTTCTTGCGTGACGGTGGTTATTATCTTGCGCTGAATGACAACTTCGACTTGGCATTGACTGGTCAGATATTCACAAAAGGCTCGTGGGGACTAACTGCACAGTCGAATTATGTGAAACGCTATCGCTATTCAGGTTCGTTTAACATCAGTTACATTGAGAATGTAAGCGGCGATAAAGGTTCGCTTGACTATTTGAAGCAGAAGAATTTCAAGGTGGCATGGAGCCACTCGCAGGATAGCAAGGCAAATCCAAACATGACATTCTCGGCAAGCGTGAATTTTGCCACAAGCGGTTATTCGCGTGCCGACCAGGCAAACTATTACAGCAAGGACTTCACCGAAAACACCAAAAGCAGTACGGTGAACATGACTTACAAGATACCAAACTCAAAGTGGAGTTTCTCGACCACGGCAAACGTCTCGCAGCGCACAAGCGACTCCACGCTCACGGTGTCGTTTCCAAACCTGACGGTTACCATGTCGCAATTGTCGCCATTCAAGCGCAAGCGTGCGGTGGGTTCGGAACGTTGGTATGAAAAAATAAAAATGTCGTATTCGGGTATTTTTCAAAACTCTCTCACATCGCCACAAGACCAATTCTTCAAGAAAAGTCTTATCAAAGATTGGCGAAACGGCATGAAGCACAGTATTCCTATTTCTGCCACATTCAACGTGTTTAAGTATTTTAATGTCACGCCAAGCATTTCGATGACCGACCGTATGTACACCAACAAGATACGTCGTCAATGGGACCCTGCGGCAAGTGCTGAGGTGTGCGATACCACGTATAACTTTTATAATGTGTTCGATTTTTCGGCATCGGTGTCGATGGATACAAAAATCTATGGCTTTTATCGTCCGCTGAAGATTTTCGGCGATAAGGTGAAGATGATTCGCCACGTTATTACTCCATCGGTGTCGTTCTCTGGAGCACCCGACTTTGGCTCGGAAAAGTGGGGATATTATGGCTCTTACACATATAAGGGTGCCAATGGTGAGATGATGGAAAAGAAATATAGCTATTTCTCAAATGGCTTGTTTGGAGCGCCAGGACAAGGCAAAACCGGTGCATTGAGTTTCTCGGTGAGCAATAATCTCGAAATGAAGGTTAAGAGTAAAAACGACAGCGTTGAGGAGAAAAAGGTGTCGCTTATTGAGAACCTCACAGTTAGCCAATCCTATAATTTTGCTGCCGACTCGCTTAAATGGAGTAATATAAACACATCGATGTTGCTGCGTTTAACCAAAAATTTCAATCTGAACGTGTCGGCCACTTGGGACCCCTATACATATGCCCTTAATTCTTCGGGGTCGCCGGTGAGAGTGAATCGTACGCGCTTACAAGCCGGAAAGGGTCTTGCAAAGTTGTCGAGCACAGGTACATCATTCTCCTACACGATAAACAACTCCACTTTCAAGCGTAACAAAGACGGCAATAAGAAAAAAGATGACAAAAAAACGAACGACGACAATAACTACGAACTTGAGGGTGAAAACAACGCTATCGACGACGGCAAAGAAAAAGGTCATAAGGATGACTTTGTGTTAAACCCCGACGGATATGCGCAGTGGGATTTTCCTTGGAGCCTGTCGGTGAACTATTCGGTGAACTACTCGTACGGGAAGTTTAACTACAAGAAGATGGATTATGACGGCAAGTTTACTCAGAACTTGAGTTTCTCGGGTAATATAAAGCCCACAAAAAACTGGTCGTTTAATTTCTCGACGAGTTATAATTTCGATACTCATAAATTGTCGTATATGAATTGCTCAGTTACACGCGACTTGCACTGCTTTAGCATGAGCGGCAGTTTTGTGCCTGTAGGGCCATACAAGAGCTACACATTCCATATTTCGGTTAAATCGTCGTTGCTCAGCGACTTGAAGTACGACAAGCGAAGCAGCTCGGCGAATGGCGTTACTTGGTATTAAACGTATATAGGAATAATAAAAACACGAACGTCGGTGGAGAAAAAGAACAGGTTGGTTTATGTCGATTTCATGAAGGGATTTTGTATCCTTCTGATTGTGGCGTTTCACATCGACAACGACATTTTTCCGCTACGCATCAACTTGATGCTACAATCGTTCAGAATACCCATGTATTATTTCCTTTCGGGAATGTTTTTCAAGCAATATGATGGTTTTATCGACTTTGTAAGAAGAAAAACCAATAACATAATTGTGCCATACGTTTTCTTCATGCTGTTAACATGTGTGGTGCATTGCGTTATGTGGTATGCTTTTAGCGCCAGTTGGATGGGCGAATGGGAATGGACTTCGTTTGCCGACCCCGTTATGCGACGATACTACCACTACAACACGCCGCTGTGGTTCTTGATTAGCCTCTTTGAAGTGAATGTGCTGTATTATGTGCTGTTACAAATGTGCCCGAAGCGCACAGGTCGCTATGCGCTGATAATGCTATTGGCATTTGTGGCATGGTATTTCAGAAAATTCCCTATATTCAATAATCCGCTGTTCCTCGACACTGCGCTTATGGCTATGCCTTATTTTGTGCTTGGGTCGGAGGTGAAGTCGGCTGGTTTTATTGCTAAAAACAAAAAATGGGATAAGTGGGGGCTCTTGGTGATTGTGCCGCTGCTGGTGCTTTTGTATTTCGTGTCGTCGAAAATCAATCTGCTCATACAAAGCGAGCCTAAGTTCTATCGACTTTATTTGGTGCCATTTGTTGCAATATTAGGATTATTCTGGTTCAGCAAAAATATGCCAAAGTTGCCAATAATCACCTTTATTGGCCGATATTCGATAGTGGTGCTTGGCACGCATATTTTATTGATAAAATTCATGATGCGATTGGCAGAGATGGTGTCATCGGCAATGTTCAATGGTGTAGTGGTGAACAATTGGTTGGTGTATGCAATGGTTGTGGGCGGCGAGATGTTGCTGATTCCAATCATGATTCGCTTGTTCCCGAAATTTACAGCTCAGGAGGAATTGATTAAACCGTTTGCACCAAAGCAATAAAGGTTACGCAGCGTATGTGCATAACCTTTAATGTTGTGTACGCCCATGGAGATTCGAACTCCAATCGTTGGAACCGGAATCCAATATTCTATCCATTGAACTATGGGCGCTTGATTGGCTTGATGTGAGTGCAAAGTTAGTAAAATCCGAGTGAAACGGCAAATTATTTTGCCCTAATGGCAGAATAACACAATTGCAGCTTCGCAGTTTCACGGCTTAAACGGTAGCGCAGCTTATTTGCCTGATAATGTGATGCCAAAACCAATGAAGCGGTCGTATCGGTCGCCGGGACGGCGCAGGTAAACTTTCACGATATATTCGTTGACAGTTTGATATTTATCGCCTTCGATAAAAGAGGTTTTTCCAATAGAAACGCCGTCGGGCAGCCAAAGATATTGGTAGTTATAGGCGCCTTGCTTTAGCAGAATATCGGCTGTGTAAAGTCCCGATGAAGCATCATAAACCATTTTACAAGAGTTTTGATTGAGATGCTCGGCAAACTCTCCGTCAATGTAGATGTCGCCGCCGGTTAAAGGCCCGCCGGTGTCAAGCGAAAAATGCGTAACCACGTAGTCGGCTTCAACATCAGAGTGTTCGCTTTCCCAATTGCGTATGGTGAAGTGCCCGTTTTGTGTTTTGTCGTAGTAGTATGGTTGGTCGGCGCGCGGGTTGTCGGTGCGGAGTATGGCATGGTAATATGGCTCGTAGTATTGCATGCTCATTACGCCCATTGAAGGGGCATTTATGGCTACTGTTTCAATTCGGCGGTATTCATTGCCTGCCGGGAATATAAGCTTGCTATTGTGGCTGAATGTGTAGCTGTTGCCGCTCACCAGCAGTGGCTTTTTGATTGTCACCTCGTTGTCGAGCCTGGTGTTTTGCGATACTACAAGAGTCAAATCGTTGAACGGGTCGTTTATGGTGTGATTGTTATCGACCACTTCAATCTCAATTTGCTGATGCCGCTCGTTGTAGTCGATGTCGGTGCGCGACGTAACGGATGATTTCACCATGGCGATGTTTTCGCAAACTGAGAATCGCGTTTGAAACAATATGTCGTCGGGGTTGTCTTGCTCATACACCTTCACTATGTAATTGCCTGAGCGGAGTATCTGCATATTTTCGTTGGGCAGTGTGAAGCTGTAGTGCACATAGTGGACAAATGTGTTTGACGAATACTCGTAGTTGTCGATATCGGCATAGTTGAAACTGTTGGTGTATTCACTCTCTTGCAGTTGTGATGGGGTCCAATCGCTGTTGCAATGTATCAGGCTGTATCGAAGATATTTTCTATCTTCACTCAAATCGTCGAACGATACCACAAGCGGATTGTCGTCTTGTCCCATAACCCAAATAGGCGGTAAATAGGAATTGCTGAGCGGTGAAATCTCAATAGTGCGAAATGAATTGTCGAACACCTGCGAGCGTAGAGGTTCGGCATTTGTGCAAATGCCAAATGCTACGACGACAGCTGCGGATATGGCAAGAAACCGGGTTACCATATTATTGGGGTTTTGCCGTGTTCAACCAGATAGTTGTTTGCCTTTGAGAAATGCTTATTTCCAAAGAATCCGCGATATGCCGAAAGTGGCGACGGGTGCACC
>JBJECZ010000027.1:0-10967 GCA_051871555.1 Muribaculaceae bacterium
GGTCATCACATCTTTGGCGATACCCCAACGCACGAGGTCGAAATAGCGTTCGCCTTCGAGAGCCTTTTCGAGTCGCATCTCGGTGCGGAGTGCTTTGCGAGCATAGTCTTGAGTCCAACCCGAAGCCGGATAGAGTCCAATTTTGTAATTGGCAGCGTCTTTCTCCGGGTCGTTGAAGTCCTTCACGTGCTGGCTTTGCATAGCGCGTTGGCGCACACGGTTGATGAGTTCACGTGCTGTATCCAAATCTTCGCCAATCTCAATGAGAGCTTCTGCCTTGTAGAGCAAAAGGTCGGCGTAGCGAATAATTTGCCAGTTAAGATGCGAGGCACCCCAAGGCCATCCTTGGAACATGTCGCTCGATTCAGGCGACACCCAGAATCGCTTGGCGCAATTATGACCATATACGCCGCGGTCGCGTACCCACGATTGGCAAGGTGTTTCGCGGTAAGTCTTATAGGTGATGGTTGGACGACCAACCACGAAGTCGAGACGAGGGTCGATAGTGTGCTCCACGTTGCTGAGTGTTTGATGTTGCTCGTCGGAAAATTCCACTACGCTATAGTCGGGCAGCGACTGGTAGTCGAACACCGGAAGACCCGATTCGTCGGTCTGATAAGCGTTTATCAGGTCTTGTGAAGGCAAGAAGAATCCATCGCCGTGATAAGGGCTGTTGCCGCCCGGCGAGTTGAGAAGGTTGCTCCAGTTCACGCGACCGGCATCGCTTGAGCCGTCGTTCATTGAATATTGCACTGCAAAAACCGATTCGCAGCCATTCTCATAGGCAATGAGGTCTAATTGTTGGAAGTCGCTCAGCAAGTCGTAGCCTTTCACCTGGTCGATAAGCTGCACCACCTCTTTCAAAAGTGCTTTGTTGATGTTTTTCACTGCATGTGTTTGCTCGTCTTGCTCGTAGGCTTCATACAGTTTCACTTTGGCAGCGTAAGCCAACGCAATGTTGCGGTTGATTCGGCCCACTTCGCTCTGGCGCTCGGGCAGGTGATTTGCTGCATCAAGCAGGTCGTCGGCAATGCGTGCAAGATGTTGTTCGCGAGTGTATTCGTCGTTAGGCACGTCGACATAGCTGGCAGTCGGCAGATTTTCGTCGATGTAAGGCACTTTGTTGAAGAGGCGAACCAATTCAAAATAGTGATGAGCGCGAATCACCTTCATCTCGGCAATTCTTGATTCTTTCTCTTTCACCACATTTGCGTCGCATTCGTTGAGCACACGCAGGGCAGAGTTGCAACGCGAAATAAGGCTGTAAAGATTATACCATTTTCCGTCGATGTTTCCGTTGTTCGATTGTATTTGGAATGTTTCCATTGCATGCACATCCCACAGGTCGCCTTCACCGCCGCCGCCCTTGTAGGCATTGTCGGCGCGCACTTCGCCATAACTCCAGTTGGTGGTTGGACGAACACAAGGGTCGCCTTGTTCGTTGGTCATGCCATAAAGCGAGGCATATGATGCGTTCACCAGCAGGTCGATGGCGTCAGATGAATTCATCAAGCCGTTGGAGAGACTTCCCTGCGGAACATTTTCCAGAAAACTATCACTGCATCCACTCAGCATCATCACGCAAAGCGATGCTAAACATATATTCTTTAGTTTCATTTGTTGATGTCGAATTAAAAAAGTTGTTGATTAAAAACCTATTTGAATGCCAAAAGTAAACTGACGAGGCAATGCGTAAGGATAACCCAAGCCTTCAGGGTCAGCACCAGTGTAAGAAGTTATCGTAAATACGTTTTGGGCTTGCAAGTAGAGGCGCGCAGATTGCATCTTGAGCTTGTTGCGCAAGTTCAGCGGCAGCGTGTAGCCTAAGGTCAATGACTTCAGACGCAGGAATGAGCCGTCTTCGAGGTAGAATTCCGAAACCTCGTGTTCGTTGTTAGAGTTGTCGGTGGTTGGAGCTGGCGTGTCGCAGTTGTAGCGGCCGGTTTGCAAGAAGTCTTCGTAGGCATTTGCAGCTTCGAGCAGACGAGCGCCGTGATTGCCATTCCAGCATTGGAACAAGTCGGTGTAATACTTCGAGTTGTTGAAAGCGTCGCGGATGATTGAAGAGAAGAACATGCTCAAATCGAAGTCTTTCCAGCGAGCGCCCAGGTTCAATCCCAACTGTGCTTTAGGCAGGTCGCAACCCAGCCAAGTGCGGTCGTTGTAGTTGATTTTGCCGTCGCCATTGGCATCAGCGTAGCGAATACGGCCTACGCCAGGCTTGCCAAATTCCACCTGATAGGTGCTGCAATAGTTGTCCACTTCCTCTTGGCTATGGAACACGCCGTTAGTCTTGAATCCCATCCACGAGCCAAGGGATTGACCCACCAGGGTGTGTTCGGCATAACCGCCGCCGTAGGAGTAATAGATGTCGTCAAGCAGGTCGGTAACCTTGTTCTTTTGAATAGATACATTCAGAGCAACATCATAGCTGAAGTCTTTACCGATGTTGTCGCGCCACGAGAATTGTGCTTCCACACCTTTGTTGACCATTTCTCCACCATTATACCAGCAATATCCGCCTTCGCCAATAGTGGCAATGTAAGGTTTTTCAACCAACATATCTTTGGTTTGCTTATAGAAGTAGTCAATCGAAACAGCCAATCGATTCTTCAAGAATGCAGCGTCGACACCCACATTGGTTTGATAGGTGCGTTCCCATTTGAGGTCGGGGTTGGTGGTTCGCACGCGGAAGGCACCTGGCGACAATGTTGTGCCGTCGCCGTTCATGTTATACGAGCCGCGGTTGAGGCTCATCAGATACTTGGCGTAGAATGCTTCGTTGTCAATCAAGTCGTTACCGTTGATACCCCACGATGTACGCAGCTTCAGGTCGGACAACCATTCTGAGGTAGATTCCATAAACTTCTCGCGAGAGATGCGCCATCCGGCAGATACTGATGGGAACCAATCGAAATTGTGGTCCTTCGACAGACGAGATGATGCGTCGCGGCGAAGAGTGAATGAGGCGAGGTAACATTCGTCGTAGGAATAATTGATTTTGCCGAAACCTGAGAACATCGAGTAGTTTGATGCTCCGGCGCCCACGTTCTTGTTGGATGTTACGTTCTCAAGATAAATGTAGTTGGGGTCTTCAACTTGCAAGCCTGTGCCGTAGCCATAGAAGCTTTCGCTGTGATATTTCTTCGATTCTATACCTGCCAAAGCCATCAAAGAGTGTTTGCCAAGTTCGATGTTGTATTGTGCAGTGTTTGTCCATACCCAGTCGACGTTCTTGCCTGTTGATTGAGTCAACTTGTTCACATTGTCGCGCAGCCAGCTTGGCTCGAAAGTCTTCACTGTTTGGTTGTAGTAGTTTACACCAAAGTTGGTTTTAACAATCAAGTTCTTGATAGGCTCGATTTGCAGGTAAGCATTACCAAACACGCGCCAGTGCTCGTTTTTGTTGGCTTTGCTGTTTTCAATGAGTCGCATCACGTTAGGAGTGTCGCCCAGCACGTCGTTGATTTGGTCAACAAAAACACCCTCAACGTCGCGCACAGCCTTTGCAGGGTGCTGCTTCACGGCATTCTCTTCGGCGCCACCAGGCATGTCGTGGCTTTGCCACCAGTTCACTGCCACGTTACCGCCGGCTTTCAATCGGTTGTTGAGGAAGCCGTAGTCGGTGTTGAAACGGGTGTTCAGACGTTGGAAGTCGGAGCCCTTGACAATACCGTCGTGGTCGAGCCAGCTCAGCGACAACGTAGAAGAACCGTTATCGGCACCTTTTTGCAAACCTACGCTGTAGCTCTGCATCAAGGCAGTGCGGTGAATTAAGTCCTCCCAATTGGTGGTTTGTGGCAACACGTCGGCACCATTGAGGTTCTTATAGGTTTGCAATTGCGCCTTTGCGCCACTGCCGTACACCGATGAGTTTGGTGTTGCTCCAGAGTGAGAGTATTTATAAGCCGACCAATACACATCGCCCCACTGATATGCATCGAGCAGGTCGAGACCGCTTTGATAGGTCTGCAATGTGAGAGTGGCATCGAAGGTGATGTGAGCTTCGCCTTTTTTTGCGCGCTTGGTGGTGATAATCACAACGCCATTGGCGGCTTGTGCGCCGTAGATTGAAGCCGAAGCAGCATCTTTAAGCACTTGAATCGACTCAACGTCGTTGCTGTTGATGATGGTTCCCACATTTTCGCGGGTCATAACGCCGTCGATAACGTAAAGCGGGCCGTTGGCATCGCTTCGGAACGAAGAAGCACCACGAATTGATGTGGAGGTGCTCAAACCGCCAGGGGTGCCATCGGTGGTGATGTTCATACCAGCCACGCGTCCTTGCAGCGATTGAATGACGTTGCCGGTGGGCATGTCGGCTACATCTTTCATGTTAACCACCGAAACCGAACCGGTCAAGTCGGATTTCTTTTCGGTAGAGTAACCCACAATCACCACTTCGTTGAGCATTTCGCTGTCTTCTTTTAGTGAGATTTTCATTTCGGGAGCAGCCTTTACGGTTGTAGGCACATATCCAATATAGGATATTGTAATGCTGCTGCCTTCGGGGACGGTAATAGTGAAGTTTCCGTCGAAATCAGTTGTTGTACCATTGGTTTTTTTAACAGCCGACACCACGTTGGCTCCAATCAGAGGCTCGGAATCGGTGGCTGATACCACAGTTCCGTTCACCGTGATGTCCTGAGCATTGGTTGCGATTGCCGTGATGAACAGCAAAAGCGAAATCAGAATTTTCTTTTTCATGTCGGGTTTAGTTGTAAAGTGTAAAAAAAATTTCTGCTGCAAAATTATTATGATGCAGTATTACATACTATTACAGATGTTGCATTGAATATAAAAAACTCGCTAATGCAACATCTGTAATACAAAATGCACTGATTTTAACAATGACGGGCAGTAGTTGATGTGAAAAAGTATAATCGAGTTATTTGTTGAGCGTTTTATCGCGCAGTTCAGTGGGTGTTTCGCCAAATTGTTCGCGATAGCATCGAGTGAAATAGGCAGGAGCAGTAAACCCAACTTCGTAGGCAACTTCGCTAATCGACATCTCGGTGGTGAGCAGCAGCTCGCGCGAGCGTTTGAGGCGCAGGTTTCGCAATAGTTCAACTGGCGAATAGTTGGTGAGAGCCTTGATTTTGCGGTAGAACTGCGAGCGTCCCAGCCCCATCTTGGCAGCCAGCGAGTCGACGTTCAATTCCGAATTGCCCATTTCAGCCTTGATGATGTCGAGCAGACGAGCGTAGAATTCGCTTTCTACGTCGCCCGAAGCCGGGCTTTGGGGCTTGTTGGCTGGAGTTTCGGCAGGCGTAGAGCCGCTGGTCCATAGTTGCTTGATTCGTTTGCGGTTTTCAATCAGGTTGTGGCAGCGTGCTTTCAGCACTGCCTCGTTGAACGGTTTTGAGATATATCCGTCGGCACCGCTTTCGTAACCCTGCTTTCGCTGCTCGTCGAGAGAGCATGCGGTGAGCAACAGCACCGGGATGTGCGAAGTGGATATTTCCGATTTCAAGCGGCGAGTGCATTCCAGTCCGTCCATTTCTTGCATCATTACATCGCAAATCACCAAATCGGGCACATATTTCACAGCCATGCGCAAGCCCGACAAGGCATTAGACGCCGTGATTACGTTGTAGTCTTGTTGCATGAGTATGGTTATGAGTTGACGGATGTCGTCGTTGTCGTCAATCACCAGCAGCAGAGGGTCGTCGGGGCGTATAACGGTGTTGTTGCCTTCCACGTCGCCCAATTCTTCTTCCACATCTTTCACCGTCAAGGTGTCGGCTTCCGGCACGTTGGTTTTCTCCTCGGCGTGCATGATGGGCAAGCGTACAATGAAATTTGCGCCTTCGTCCGGTTGGCTCTCGGCACTGATGGTGCCTCCATGAAGTTCTACGAACGCCTTAACCAACGACAGCCCGATTCCCGACCCCTCGGGGTGTATCTTGTCCACTTGATAGAAGCGGTCGAAAATCTTGTTCAGTTCATCTCGGCTGATGCCTTTGCCGGAGTCTTTCACCGAGAAGGTGAGCCAATCGTTGTCGGCACTGCAGCTGAACACTATCTGTCCATTGTTTGGAGTGTGCTTGAATGCGTTCGACATTAGATTGAAGAACACTCGTTCCAGTTTTTCGATGTCGATGGCAAGCGTGAAGTCGCTGGAAATGAGCAGCTTTAGCTGTAGTTTTATGTGTCGAGATTGAGCGAGGGAGTGGAACGATTCCACCCATTCGCTCACCAGCGAAGTTAAGTTGGCTTCTTGACGGCGAATCTGCAGCTTTCCGTTTTCATATTTCCGGAAATCGAGAATCTGATTGATGAGACGCTTGAGAATGCGAATGTTTTTGTTGGCAAGACGCATCATGGTGCTTTGCTGTGGAGTGAGGTTGGGTGCTGCAAGCAGTTGTTCCACAGGTTCGGCAATGAGAGTGAGAGGTGTGCGCAGGTCGTGCGAAACATTGGTGAAAAACACCAGCTTCGATTGTGTGGCGGCTTTCAGTTGGGTGTTGAGTTCTTTTTGCATGTCGCGTTGCTCCTCCAGCAGCTTGTTTTGGCGCAGAAGTTCACTCTGATAGCGTCTTTTTTGCCAAAAGGCATGCAAAAGCAGGAAGAGCACGCCGGCTACAAGGGCGAGCAGTATCAATGACAGGTAGAACAGAGTTGATTGTATGGTTTGGCGGCTCAAATACTCGTCGACCTGCAATTTTAGGCGGCGTATTTTGCTGGTTTCTTCTTTCATGGTTTCGTTTTGCAGCAGAAGGATGTCGGCGTTAGAGAGGTCGACAACCGACGATTTTGGCAAAATCAGGCGGCGCTCGTAAGGCTCGCCTTTTAGTATAGCCAGGGCGGTGCGTATGAGCCTGTAGCCCTCGGTGGGATATAAGAAAGTGGCGTCGATAACACTGTCGGCTACGGCTTTAATGCCAATTTCCGGCGCAGCGTCCACGCCAATCACTTTCACGTGGAGACCATGGCGTCGAGCCACTTCGGAGGCAGCTATTGCCATGCGGTCGTTGTGGGCATACACCAGATTCACATCTTTATATATATTGAACAGAGAGTCGCACACCACCGCGGCGTCGTCGTAGTTCCAGTTACCGTAGGCTGAGGCCTGCAGCGTCAGACCCATTTTACCCATCTCGCGCACGAATCCTTCGTGTCGTTCGATGGCTGGGGTTGAGCCGGGCAATCCGTAAATCTCAATCACTTTGCCGCCATCGCCCACGAGGTGCTTGGCGTAGTGCGCAGCCGACTCGCCGATGCCAAGATTGTCGACACCTTGATAGGCAGTGTAGCTGTCGCCATTGATGTTGCGGTCGAATATCACCACCGGCATGCCTTTGTCGTACACTTCCTTTAGGACAGGAGTGATGGCATTAGCCTCGTTAGGGGCTATCACAATAATGTCGAAACCGTTGTCGACAAAGTAGCGTATGTCGGCTATTTGCTTTTCGTTGCTATCATCGGCAGAGCGTATTTCCACTCGGGCATCGGGGTGAAAAATCATCTCGCGATTGATTTCCTCGTTGCATTTGTTTCGCCAGTCGTCGCTGCTGCATTGCGAAACACCTATTTTATATATGTGCTTTTCTTGACAGCCATTTAACAAAAGCATCAGGCAAAGCATTGGTGGCATCAATAATCGAGTGTTCATAAATACATTCTTTTATTAATATTAAGGTTTATGGGTTTGTCTTTCAAAATTACGCAAAAAATGTTATGAAAAATAGGTTTTAGTGTAATAAAAATTGTTCATTGCAACATTTTCAATACTATTGGCACAATATTTCATAGCAAAATTGTGTGTTTTGGTTTAGTTTTGCAGCGTCGGAAAATAGAAGACCGAATATTTACATAAACTTTAAATACAAAAGAATTAAATGAAACGAACTTCAAAAATTGCAGTTTTGGCTATTGCGTTGGCGTGCATGTCGCCTTGGCAGTTGATGGGACAGGAGCGAAAAAAGGTGAAAGCCGAATACATCGGCAACAACAACACCTTTATTCGCATAAATGGCGGCGAAAAGTATCTGTTAATGCCTATCCAGGACAATGGCGATGAGGCAACAGTGAACATCATTGTCGACGGCAAAATCGAGAAAACTTTATATGCACGACTTGCCAAAAGCCGAGTGGACTATAAGGTTCCGCTCGACCTCAGCGCATATCGTGGAAAGAATGTAATACTCAGCATCATCAGTAATCAAGGGCGTGCAAATGTGCGCGAGGCGCAGGAAGATGCTTGCTGGCGCAACTTTGAGCTTAGCGACACATTCGACACCACAAATCGCGAGAAATATCGCCCGCTTTATCATCACACACCGCAGTATGGTTGGATGAACGACCCTAACGGTATGGTGTATAAAGACGGCGTTTGGCACTTGTGCTATCAGTGGAACCCTTATGGCTCGAAATGGTCAAATATGACTTGGGGCCATTCCACCAGTCGCGACCTGATTCATTGGCAGCATCATGCTCCAACGATTGCACCCGATGGCTTGGGCGCGATATTCAGCGGCAGCTCGGCAATCGACACCAATGGCAGCGCCGGTTTTGGCAAAGATGCAATAGTGACACTCTACACCTCAGCAGCGGCAAGCCAGATGCAAAGCCTGGCTTACAGCACCGATGGCGGCAATACGTTTGTGAAATATCCTGCCAACCCGGTTATTACTATGGAAACCGAGGCCCGCGACCCGAATATGTTCTGGAACGAGCCGACTGGCGAATGGGTGATGACTCTTGCACATGCCTTGGAGAAGGAAATGCTTATTTTCACTTCGCCCGACATGAAGAACTGGACGCTCGCAAGCAATTTCGGCAGGGGTGAAGGTGCTCAAGGCGGTGTGTGGGAGTGTCCCGACTTGTTTGAGCTTCCTGTGGAAGGCACCGACGAAAAGAAGTGGGTGCTTGTGTGCAACATTAATCCCGGCGGACCATTCGGCGGCAGTGCAACGCAATATTTTGTTGGCGGCTTCGACGGCAAGACGTTCCGTGCCGACACTGCCAGCGGTGGCAAGATTCCCACTAAATGGATGGATTATGGCAAAGACCACTATGCAACTGTGAGCTGGAGCGATGCTCCTAATGGCCGTCGCACAGTGATAGGCTGGATGAGTAATTGGCAATATGCTGCCGAAGTGCCTACCTTGCAATTCCGCAGCGCCAACACCTTGCCTCGCGATTTGGGCTTGTTTAGAGATTCTGATGGCGAGTGCTACCTTAAGGTTGTGCCAAGCCCCGAAATGACGGCTCTGCGTGGTCAACTGTTCAAGCAAACACGCCAATTAAACGTGCGAACTGCCGAGACACTCGTTCCGCTGCCTTCGGAGAACGACGGAGTGTGCGAGATTCTGCTTGATATCGAAGCACGAAAGGGTCAGAGTGTAATGCTTGCACTTTCAAACAAAGCCGGCGAAAAAGTGGTTCTCGCCTTCGATGTCAATGGCGAAACGCTTTCGTTCGACCGCACTCGCAGCGGCAATGTCAGCTTCAGCCAGGACTTCCCGGCAGTCACCGAAGCTCCAACTCACCGTCACGACGGCAAATTGTCGTTGCGCCTCTTCATTGACCGCAGCAGCATCGAGGTGTTTGAGCAAGAAGGCCGATTGGCTATGACTAACCTTGTGTTGCCAAACTCGCCTTACACCCACTTGAGCGTGATGACGAGCAAGGGCAAGGCAAAAGTGAAAAATCTTAAGATATATTCAATAAACGTAAATACTAAAAGGTAATATTCTCAATCTATGAATTCAATACATCAAACCACAAACAGCCGTAAGAGCGTCATCATTCAGATGATACCGGTGATGCTGTGCTTCTTTGCCATGGGTTTTGTCGACCTTGTGGGCACTGCATCGAACTATGTACAAAAAGACCTTGGGCTTAGCGACTCGCAAGCCAATCTGTTCCCATCGTTAGTATTCTTCTGGTTTTTGATTTTCAGTGTGCCCACGGGCATGTTGATGAACCGTATAGGCCGCAAGCGCACCGTGCTGGTGAGCTTGGTGGTGACTATGTTCTCGCTGGTGTTGCCGATTTTCGACGATAGTTATTTGACAATGCTATTGGCATTTTCGTTGCTGGGCATAGGCAACGCCATTATGCAGACGTCGCTCAACCCCCTTGTAACCAATCTCATCAGCAGCGACAAGCTGGCATCGACGCTCACTCTGGGTCAATTTGTAAAAGCAATTGCATCGTTTCTTGCACCAATCTTGGCTGTATGGGGCGCCACCACATATTTGCCAACGTTCGGATTGGGCTGGAGAGCCTTGTTCTTGATATATGCCGTTATTAGTGTTATGTCAATAGCAATGCTTGCCGCCACACCTATAGAGGAAGAAGCGGCTGACCGAGCATCGAGCATAGGCAGTTGTGTAAAGCTTCTGGGCAAAAGCTTCATCTTGCTTTGTTTCTTGGGAATTATGTGCCATGTGGGCATTGACGTGGGCACAAACACCACTGCGCCCAAGATTTTGATGGAACGCATGGGAATGCCTTTGGAGGAAGCAGGTTTTGCCACAAGTGTTTATTTCATATTCCGTACGGTGGGTTGTTTCACCGGCGCCTTCATCTTGCGCAAAGTTTCGGCAAAGTTGTTCTTCATCATAAGCACCGTGATGATGCTGGCGGCAATGGTGACGCTTATGTTCGGACATTCGTTGATTGCCATCTACATTGGAGTGGCTTTAGTGGGCTATGGCAACAGCAATGTGTTCTCCATCATTTTCTCGCAAGCCCTTGTTTCGGTGCCTGATGAAAAGAATGAGGTGTCGGGACTGATGATTATGGGTCTGTTTGGCGGAACGGTGTTCCCGTTGGCAATGGGCTATGCAGCCGACGCTTTTGGCCAGCTTGGAGCTGTTTCCATGATGGCAATCGGTGTTGTATATCTGCTCTATTTCACATCGAAAATAAAAAAATAATACTTATATTAATCTAAATATCAAAATAATAGAAAAATGAAAAATCAAGTAATTGTAGGAATAGGCGAGGCGTTGTGG
>JBJECZ010000028.1:0-10929 GCA_051871555.1 Muribaculaceae bacterium
TTCCCCTGAGGAGGAGTGAGGAGATGGTCGTTGCACTTCTTATTGGAAACTTTAAGCACCCGTGTTAATACTTATTGGCAACGCAAATTTTGCTGATTGCCAAAAGATTCATATCTTTGCACACTGAAATTTGTTATATTAATGATAATTTCAAAAAAAATGATAAACTGACATGAAAAAAGTATTCTCAATTGTATTAGGCGCAGTGCTCATGGTTATGGGCAGCTGCAGCACACAAAAAAGCGTGAAGATGGACGGCGAATGGCTAATCACCAATGCTTGCGGCGTTAACACCGTGGGCGGCGACAAGCAAGCCGCAATCCGCTTCGACGGCAAAGGCCAAGTGAATGGAAATGCCAGCGTGAACTCTTTCTTTGGTTCGTACACCACCGAAGGCGATTCGCTGAAGTTTGGTCCTATGGGCATGACTCGCATGATGGGCGGCAGCATGGACATTGAAGACGCCATCACCAAAGCGCTTGGCAACACCGCCACCGTGAAGATTGAAAACGACGAAGCAACTGTTTTCGACCGCGATGGCAATGCCGTGATGACACTCAAGCGCAAAAAGTGACATTCGGTTAACCGCCGAAACAGCAAAATGTGCCCGGGAGTGTGAAGCAAAGCATAACTATGCCGCCCCGAGGCACATATTTTTTTTGCAAAAAACTGAATTACACTACATATCATAAAAATTCGTATATGCCTAACAACAATGTCAAGCGCATTGTGCTCACGGGTGGGCCTTGCGCAGGAAAGACCACGGCGCTGGTGAGAGTGATTGAACAGTTCAGCAACTTGGGTTATAAGGTTTTCACCATACCCGAAGTGCCCACAATGTTCACGCAAGCAGGCATGAACTACCTCACCACCAACAAAGATTTCTTCTTTGAAGGCGAAAAAGCCACGCTTGAAATACAGCTTGCCCTTGAGGACAAATTTCAGCGTATGGCTGAAGCATGCACCGAGCCCTGCGTGATTATCTGCGACCGCGGCTCACTCGACATCTCGGCATATATGACTCCTGAGATGTGGGGCACCATCACCGCCAGCGTGGGCGTTGACACCGCCAGCCTGCGCAGCCGCTACGACGCCGTGCTTCACCTTGTGTCGGCAGCCGACGGTGCCGAACAATTCTACACCACCAGCAACAACGCGCAACGACTCGAAAAAGCCGACGAAGCCGGGCTGAAAATCGCACGCGAACTCGACAAAAAAGTCATTAAGGCATGGAGCGGACACCCGCATCTGCGCGTGATTAACAACAACGAGGACTTCGACCGCAAACTCAACCGCGTGCTCAAAGAAATCTCAAACGTGCTCGGACTGCCGCAACCCATCGAGGAAGAACGAAAATACATTGTTGAGCTCACCGGCGATGTGCCCGACTGCATCGAAAGCGACATCACACAAACCTATCTGGTTGCCGACCCCGATTGCGAAGTGCGCCTGCGCCGCCGCGGATGGAACGGAAAATACGTGAACGTGCACCTAACCAAAAAGAAACTGTCCGACAAAGAAGAACTGGTGACTGAGCGACAAGTGAACAACAACCTATACCGCTCGCTACTGCAGCAAGCCGACCCTTACCGCAGCACAATCAAGAAACTGCGCAAAAGCTTTATATGGAAAGGTCAGTTCTTTGAACTCGACACCTACTTGGAGCCGATAAGCAACCTTATGATTCTCGAAACCAAAGGCATAGCGCGCCACGAGGACGTGAAATTCCCGCCATTCATTCGCGTGGTGGAGGACATCACCGGCAACAAGAAATACTACAACTACACCCTCGCCCTGCGAAACTAATGCGCAAGGCGGCAGCAAGGGCACGCAAGAAAATCAAAGAGTGCCTGCCTCGACTTTAGTATTAATTGTGAAACAGACAGTCTAATGCATAGAGCGGAATAATATCCACGTTCCGCTCGGCATTGCCGTCGAACGAATCGACATATCGCAACCCACCAAAATTCTCAAGCGAACAGCGCACCGCTTCACACAGTTTATGCTCGCGCATAAACACCCACAGGCTCTGCATACCACCCTGTGTGCTCGCTTTCACCTCAACAGGAATCACCTTGCCATAGCGGGCTACCACATAATCGACCTCGGCTTGACTTCCCTTCGACGCCTTTTGCCAATAGTGCAATTCGGCTTTTTGGAAGCAATCGGCATATTTCATCATCTCCAACCCGGCAAACATCTCCGAACTACCGCCCTTGTTCACAAAATCCACCTCGTTCGACATCAATATGTCCGAAGCAGGGTTGCCAAGCATTGTCTGCATCACGCCAAGGTCGAAAAACAAATATTTGACATATCTATCGTTCTCCTCAGCGCCAAGCGGTAGTCCATTGGCATTGCTGTGCACCACAGGCACAACAAGTCCGGCAAGCGAGAGCAAATGCAAGGCATCCTTTATCGCCGTTGACTTCATCTCCCTGTCAACCTGCGAGCACACGAATTTTTGCCCAACCTGCAACGCCACCGACCGCAGCACCTGACGCAAGAGCACCGGCGACACACGTTTCTTATACTTTGCAAAATCATCGGTATAAGCGCCAATTATGTCGTTATGTACCCGAGCAACATCAAGATAGCTCTTGGTCTCAATCCACTCAGCCACAGCTGCCGGCATGCCACCAACAAGATAGAAAGTGCGCAGCTGGTCAATCATATTTGCGTGGGCAACATCGTTTAGGGCCTCGTGGTTAGAGAAGGTTTCTCGCTTTAGCTTAACCGACAGTTCAAGCCCCTGAGCCATAAGAAATTCATCGAACGAAAAAGGATACATATACATCGACCGTATTCTGCCAACTCCAAACGAAGGCAGCTCATCGAGCGCAAACTCCAAGAGCGAACCTGCAGCAATCACATGCAATTCGGGATATTCTTCCTTGAAATATCGCAATGCCATTATGGCTTCTTTGCTCACTTGAATCTCGTCGATGAACAGCAATGTTTCGCCTGCAATAATTGGAATTGCAAGTGTTCCGCTAAGCTTCTCACACGTTTTTTTCACATCAATGTTCTCAGTGAAAAGTTGCCGTATAGATGGCTGTTTCTCGAGGTTTATCTCAACAAAATATTTAAACTGCCTGCCAAGCTGACGCACCGCAGTAGATTTCCCTACTTGGCGCGCGCCTCGTATCATAAGTGGAAGCCGGCGTTTCGAATCCTTCCACTCACTAAGTTTTGCGTCGATATGTCGTTTGTAATAAATCATTGTATATCAAGTTTTTCAACTGCAAATATAACAATAATTTCCCAAAATTGGCACCAAAAATTCAACAAATATTCCCAAAATTGGCACCAAAAATTCAACAAATATTCCCAAAATTGGCACCAAAAATTCAGCAAATATTCCCAAAATTGCCACCAAAAATTCAGCAAATCTTCCCAAAATTGCCACCGAAAATCAAAAACACATCACTATTTTGTCGGCAACAGCATTAAAACGGGAATATTAACGGGAGCACTATCACCATCACCAATCCCATTACGATTTGCAACGGCAAGCCCACTTTCACATACTCCATGAATGTGTATTGTCCGGCTTTCATCACAAGAGCGTTAGGCGGAGTGGAGAATGGCGATGCAAAACACATGCTGGCAGCCACAGCCACAGCAAAGAGCATCGGCACCGGGCTCACGCCAGCATTGATGGCTGAAGCAAGGGCTATTGGCGACATTAACACGGCAGTAGCCGTATTGGAAATGAACAGGGTGAGCAGCGATGTGGTGAAATAGATGCCTGCAAGCAGCACAATCGGACCGAACGTGCCAAGGTTGTCAACAAGTAAGCTCGACACCATGGTTGATGCACCGGTTTTCTCTAAAGCGGTTGACATCGGCATCATGGCGGCAATAAGCACTATACTCTCCCAATTGATGGTTTTGTAGGCAGCCTCCACGTTGCGGAAGCAGCCAGTGAGAATCATCAGCACGCTTGCTATGAGCACGGCTGTGACAGGAGCAACAGGGATGAAATCGAACACCATCAGCACAATCATCAGCAGCATGATGGCTGCTGCCACCGGCGCTTTGTAGTCGAGGGCTACGCGCGACGCCTCGGCGAGCGGCTGCCCGAGCACAACCCAATAATCCTCGTCGTTCGACAAGCGGCCGATGTTAGCCCAAGTGCCTTGCACCAGCAGCACATCGCCTGCGTGCATCTTCAGCTCGGCAAGGTTTTCGCGGATGTATTCCTTGCCCCGGCGCACAGCCAGGACGTTGATGCTGAATTTCGACCTGAAGCCCGATTCCGACAATCGCATACCCACAAATTTCGATTGCTTGAGAAGCACTATTTCAGCCAACCCGATGTGATAGAAATCGAGGTCGTGCGACGACGATATGCGCAGGTTATAGTCGTTGGCAAAGCGTTTTATGCCTGCCTCGTTGCCCGAAACAACAATGCTTTCGCCGGCTTTGATGCGCACATCGGCAGTTGCCATCGTCTGCGATATGTCGCGCGTGAGTTTGCTCTTTCTGCCCCTTTCTGCCCGAATCTCCATCACGGTGAGCCCGTAACGGTTGTGAATGTCGAGCTGCCCGATGGTTTTACCCACCAGCAGTGAGTTGCTGTCGATATCGAAGCGGCAAACATTGTCGGCTAAGCGATATTCCTTCACCAGCGACGTCAGCGACTTTCCTTTAGCCTTATTGTTGCGGTCGGCTTCGCCCTTGCGGCTGAGGAACCATCGCGTGAGCGGAAGCAACACCACCACGCCAACAACTATGCAGACTATGCCCACCGGAAGAAATGAGAAGAACAACAGTTTGCCAAAGCCGGCATCCTGCAGTACCTCGCTTATTACCAGGTTGGGCGGAGTGCCTATCAGGGTGAGCATGCCGCCCATCGAGCTTGCAAAGGCAAGCGGCATGAGCAGGCGCGAAGCATTGAGTTTCGACTCCGTTGCCATCGACACAACGATGGGAAGCATTAGCGCAACCGTACCGGTGTTGCTCACAAATGCCCCGATGAATGCCGTCACAAGCATCACCAGCACAAACAAGCCCGTTTCCGACTTGCCTGCCAAGCCCATCAGTTTCGAGCCCACCATCTTTGCAAGTCCTGTTTGAAACACACCGCCACCCACAATGAACAATCCTGCCATCATTATTATGATTGGGTTGGAGAAACCTGCCAATGCCTCGGCGGGTGTGAGTATGCCGCCCAGCAAAAGGGCTATAACAGCACACAGCGCCACAATGTCGGAGCGCCATTTGTTCAGGGCAAATGCCACAGCGGTGAGCAAAAGCAGGACGAGTGTATATATCATAACAATTGACTAACTTGGTTGTATTGCAAATTTACGATTTTGTTTTGCAGATAACTACGCAAAAAATTGTAACAAAAGTAAATAATGGTTTATATGCTTTCGGCAATACTTCCTTTTTCAACAGCAGTGTGCTTCTTTTAGCCAAATAAATGGGGTGTGAATGACGAATAATTCGTTATACACACCCCACACAAGCCATGAAGATATAAATACGATAGATTTGCGCTATTTATCTCTGCCCAAAGCAGCCGATGCGATTAGCTTTGATGCCTGATGCTTTTTGTAAAGACGGCGTATCCACAGATAATAGCCTGTGAGCGGAAGCGACGCTCCAAGCAGGGCTGCCAAGAAGGTGATAAGCCTTGTAATCCATCCGCCCCAGCTGCCAACATGCACAGTGTATACGGCACCTCTCACTTTGGTTGCTTTTTCCTCGTCGCTGTAGAGCTTTATTTCGATGATTTCGCCACTGCGGCGGTCGTAAGAATATTTATCTACAGCCCTGAGGCTGTTGCGACCGGCAGGAACAACTTCAACCGAACCATTCTTCAATGTAATTTGGCGATATCCCGGATTGTTTTCCTGCATTTGTTCGAGCACACCCTGCCAATGGCGATATGGCGAGTGCCAATGTCTGCCGCCTCCAAAATGATGCGATTCACCTTCGCCGTGTTCGTGGTGAAACTCGCTGTTTGAATCGTGATTGTGGAACCCCTCGCCGTGACGGCTGTGTTCGCGCGAGCCGCCGTGGAACGAGTGCCGGTCGGCAGTTTGCTCACGCTGCGCTTCTCTGCCGTGTGCGCCATATTCGCCTCCAGCCGATGTCTCTATGCCAAACAATGAGTAGAAACCCGTGCGATACCACGAGAACGACCAAGTGAGCCCGGTCAATGCAATGGCGAGGAGGAAGATTGTGGCGTAGATGCCACCTGCAACGTGCAAGTCGTGCCAAAAACGTCCCCAGCCCTTTGTAACCGAAATGGTGAGACTCTTCTTCAGCGGTTTATGCCTGTTGGTGAGCCACATCAATATTCCTGTGAGAAGAATAATGATAAGCACGATGGTGCTGATGCCAACGAGCAATTTTCCAACCGACATTCCGCCGCTTGCCGTTTGAGCATTGCCAAGCAGCCAACGATGCAGGCGGAACATAGTGTTGAAGAAAGGCAGGCGTTGATAGTTACCTTTCACCTCTCCGGTGTATTGGTCGATGAACATCGATGCTCTGCGCGGCTTCGAGAGGCTCACCTGATAGGGGCGCTCTTTGTCGGGCGAAATGGTGACGCCTGTGATTTCCACACTGTCGGGCAACGATGCCTCGGCGATTTCCATCAACTGGTCGAGCGGCAGCGCCTCGTCTTTCACCTCACGCACTTTATAGAGGTCGGACTGGCACCATTCTGTGATTTCTTTCTCGTAAACCATTGTGGCTCCCGAAAAACAAATAAGGGTTATGATGATGCCAAAAGGCACCGATAGCCACAAGTGAATTGTTTTAAGTAACTTTTTCATGTTTGTGTGTATATATAAATGTCATTTGGTTATGCTGTTGAGTTTGCCTATTGCGCCAATCTCGTCGGCTTCAACCTGAAGGCCTGCACTGGCAGTTGCCGTTGCGGGGTCAATTTTATAGATTGTAGGCTTGGCGCCGTCGGTTGTGACAACGGTGGTGTAGCAAGCGCCGTTTTCGGTGTAAGGTGCTTTGCTGAACGAAGCGATTACGTCAGGGGCGGGCAAACCGGTTACATACTTGAATTCGCGCGAATCGCCCTTGAAGATTGCCAAGCGTGTGGTGCCTGAGCCTTGCACGTTAAGTCCTTTGGTGTACATTTGCAGCAGGAAATAGTCCTTGGTGATGTGCCAGCAGCGATAGAGTGCGTTGCCGTCGGCTGCCTGTTCGATGTCGAAGGCTGGATAGCTGGAGTCGAAAGCGTAAGTGCCGGCTTTGATGCGCATCACGCCGGAGTTGAGTGTGGTTTGTTGGCGAGCGTCGCTGTTCGACTTGGCGAATGATGGCGAGAACACATACACGTCGCCATTGTCGGCAGCCCATATTGTTTGATAGTAAGCCGAGCGCATTCGTCCTGCCGCCCAGCTGATGCCGTCGGTGCGGATTAGAGTGGGGTTGGTGAACGTGTCGTCGTCGAACACAGCCACCCAGCACTCGTTGGGATATTGGGTGCCGGTGAGTGTTCCTGCGGTGTAGCCTCCGCCACCTGTTCCGCCATCGCTCGTTGCCACGAGGTCCTCGTTGCCAGGCAGCACGCCGCCTGCTGCCACGCCGTAGGGCGAGAGTCCCAAAGGCACCACTGCGGTGTAGATTTTGCCGTTCGCTTCAAGCAGTCCGGCAAACATCACGCGCTCCTTGTTGCCGAGGAAATCTTCGGTGATTACGGTTTGCGTGCTTGTTGTTTCGGCTTCGACATCAATTATCGAAAAATGCACGCCATAGGCGGCATTGCCTTGTGAGTCCTTAGTGTCGGTGGCTGACGAAGCGTCGGCGGCAATGATTTTATTTTTATAGATGCCGTAGGTGGTGAAATTGAGAATGTTATACTCTTTGTCGCGCTGTCTGATTTTGCCGTTGCTGTCGAGATAGTAGGCAGCAGTTGTTCCAGCCGAACCGTAGTTGTAAGCCAGTCGATAGAGATACTTATCGCCATAGAAGATCCATGTGGTGGCTGATGTGTAGGAGGTTTCAAAACCGTTACCCAAGGTAGTCACCATTCCGCCGGCAAGATTGTCGGCAGTCACTAAATAGGCTGCTGTGCCGCCGGCGCTCGAAGTCTGCGCTGCAATCACGTAGGCAGTGGCGCTGGCATCCACATCGGGTTCTGTCAAATTGTTGTTCTCGTCGTTGTCGGAGCATGCCGCAAGCATCAGGCATGCCACAAGTGCAAAATTGTAGTAATTTCTCATTCGTTATGCTTAATTGAATTGGTTATTTATGTTTATTTCTGCCGCCCATAGTTCTTCTGTTGCCCTTTGGAGCGTTGCTGCCCAGCGCCACTCTAAACTTGGCGTAAAAGGCACGTCCGGGTTTTTGCAGACTGAAATTATCGTAGAGTTTCTCGTCGGTGATGTTCTGGCACTCCAGCGCCACGTTGTACATGCCGCTGTTAATGCTGTAGCTTAAGCTCAGGTTGTGAGAGAACTGCGACGGCACCATTTCTTTGCTCTCCTTCAGTCCGAGGCTTTCGGAGTAGAGCGGGAAACTGTGCTGATAGAAGTTGTCGTAGGTCACAGAAAGGCGGTTACCTTTACCGAGGCCATTTTTCCATGACAGGCTGACGTCGCTGTTAGCAAACAGGTAAGGCTGGTTGGGAATGCGGTCCTTGTAAGTGAGGTTGGCTTGCGCCGAGCCTTCGTTGAGCGTTTTCACATTGTCGCGCACGCTGAGGTCGGTGAACGAGCCTCCGATGCTCAGCCAGTCGCCGTAGCTGTAGCGCAGCGAAAGCGTGTAGCCTGTGGTTTTCACTTTGCCGTGATTCTGATATGAGGCATAGGTTTTGTTGCCCGTGTATGTGCCAATGCGGCGCTGAATATAGTCTTTAGTGTCGCGATAAATCAGTGTGCCCTCGGCGTAAAGGTAGTGCTTATCCCAGCGCCCGTTGTGGCTGAGGCAGAGGTTCAGATTGTCGCTTCGCTCGGGATTCAGCCCCACCGACCCAAGTTCAAGGTCTTCGTCGCCGAATAGCTCCTCATTTGTAGGTAGGCGCAATGCGCGTTCATACGACAGCTTGGCTTGCAGCCTGCGCAGCAAATGATAGGTTGCCGCAGCGCCATAGCCCAGCGAACTGGTGACGTTGGTGAGCAGGGTGTAATCGGTTGAGCCGCTTGCCGACGTCGACACCGGTCCGCTGTTATATTGGTGATAGTATTTTGCAAAAGCCGACACGTTGAAAGTTTCGTTGGGCATGAACGTGTACGACAGCCCGGAGATGTTTTTTCGCGTGGTTTTGCTGAAAGCGTCGGCTTGCGATGCTGTTATTCCCGAGGCAGGAGTGTTGGTGCGCCTGAACGAGTTGAACACATGGTTGAACACCAAGTTTCCGGTGCTGCCCACCCAGTATTTCATGGTCAGGGCGGCGCTCCAGTTGTCGGCGGCGAGCCGGTTGTCCTGATAGCTCTGCTCGCCCAGAGTGCCGTTTTGATATTTGCTCTCGCCGAGCCAGTTGTAGCGGCACGCTGCGGTGTCGACATTCTGCGTGATGTTGCGGTTGTAGTTGGCAGTGAGTGTGAGGCTTAGCCCTTTTGTGATGAAATTGCGCTTCTGATATTCCAACGAGGGCATTATTGAATAGCCGTGGCGATGCTTTTGCCCGAACACCACCTTCTGCACCACGCCCGTCTGCGTTTCCTTGTACATGTGCGAATATCCCAGCCCGAACATCAGCCGGTCGGCCCAGCTGCGGTTTGCCACGCCTATTTTGCCAAGCACGGTTTCGTTGTGATAGGTGTCGTTGAAGCGACGCACATGCTGCTGCTTCGATGTGTCGAGCATCGTTGTGCCGTCGGCGTTAAACACCTCAACAGGCGTGTCAACCCAATAATTGTTGTCGCTGTAGTTTTGAAAGGCGTTCACCTCAAAAGTGAAGCCATTCTCGGCTGTATGGCTGAAGTCGACATACGATTTGTGGGTGTTGAACGAGCCGTAGGTGTACGACGCATCCAGCCACCAACCTTTGGGCTTCTTGCCGGTGACAATGTTTATCACGCCGCCCAAGGCATCGGTGCCGAAGCCCACGGGCACAACGCCTTTATACACTTCAATGCGCTCGGCATAGTTCACGGGGATGTTGTTCAGCCCAAACGCTTCGCCCACACCTTCCTGCGCAACGCCGTCGATAAACACCTTGATGTGCTTGCCGCTGAAGCCGTCGAGCGTCATCGACAGGTCCGACCCCATGCCGCCCGACTCACGCAACTTCAGCCCCGGTGTCTTTGCCAAGGCATCGCTCAGCGACTTGGTGGTATTGCTCAGGTCCTTGGTGCTCAGGGCTATCACGTTGTATGCCGTCTTTTTCACTCGCTCCACGGCGTTGGCTGTAACCACCACCTCTTCAAGACGGAGCGACTGGTCGTCGCGGTCGCTCTCGGACGTGCCGCTTTGCGCCGACGCCATCACCCACATCAACGCAAAGCATGCTGCCACACTAAGTTTTGAGGTTTTAAAAAGCTTCGTTCGTTTTATCATATCATGTTTCTTGTTAATACAAAAAAAGCCCATTCGCATCAAGTCAACTGGACTTATGTGAATGGACACTGCTCGTTTACCTTTTTTTTACGAATGCAAAGTTACACGTTTTGCTTTATGCAAGGCAATACCTAAAAATTATGATTTTCGGCTTAGGCGCCATGTGTTAAATCATCATAAAATGTGGTGCATACAGGCTTTAACTTTTGCCCCTCGAAAGCATCTTAATAGCGCAAGTCTTGCCAAGGACACTGCGCCAAACAGAGGCTGTTATTTCGGCGCGATTACCCGACAAGAGTGCACGTTTTAGTTTACCAAAAATTTAAAAGTATATTATGAAGAAAATTCTATTTCTTGCCCTGGCAGTCATGATTGGCGCAGGCACAATGAGCGCACAACGCGGCGGCGGCCGTCAAAGAATGACGGTGGAACAAACCGTTGAAGGATTGA
>JBJECZ010000029.1:0-10924 GCA_051871555.1 Muribaculaceae bacterium
GTATCAAGACAAGGTTAACACCACTTCTACCAACAACTACAACCGCATCCTCGTTGGTTGCACCTATCAATTGTGCAAGAACGTGAAGTTCCAAGTTAACTACGGTCACTTCATGTACGACGACGAAGTTGCTATCGACAAGAGCGAACAAATCCAAATCATGGGCTTGTTTAAGTTCTAATTTCGGTAACCAAGTTTTCTAAACAAAAAGAATTTTACAGTTTAACACTTAAATTAAAACCATTATGAAAAAATTCTTATTATTACTCGCCGTAGCATTTGTTGCTAACTGCGCAGTTGCTCAACACCTTGGCAAAGAATATCGTCTGAAAAAGGTGGTTACAGTTCCTGGCCGTCAAGGCATCGCAGCCGACAAGGACTATTTCTATGTATCTGACACTCGTGGTCTTTACAAGTTCGACCGTAACTGGAACCTCGTTAAGAAACGCGTTCAAACTAAGGACGACAAGGGCAACTTCATCGACCCATTGTTCAACAATCCTGACCCAGCAAAGGGTGGTGCTAACCACTTTGGCGACATCGACGTTTACGATGGCAAGATTTACACAGGTAACGAATATTTCAACCTCGGCCGTGGCGTGAACATCAGCGTTGACATCTACGATGCTAACACATTTGAATACATCGAAAGCATTCCTTGGCGTGCCGAATCGGGTCAAGTTGAAGTATCGGGCGTGGCAGTTGACCGCGAACGCAACCTCGTATGGCTCTCTGACTGGGTTGACAGCCGCTATGTTTATGCTTACAGCCTCGAAACAAAGCAATACTACACCAAGGTGCAATGCCGTCCTGAACCATACTGGTGCCAAGGTATCTTCATTGCTGATGGCAAGATGCTTCTTGCTGCCGACGATGGCGAATCAACCTATCACATTGCCGACAACGTTTACGTGATGGACATCACAGGTGCTCCTTTCACTGGCCTCGTTCAAGGCACTGAACCAGTTAAGGACACTCCTTGGAGCGTTAAGACCGACAAGGCTGGTAAGGTGGTTAAGCGCACTGGCCTCATCGCAGGTGGCGCTATGGGTGGCAAGGTTAAATTGTTCCGCGAAATGACCGACTTCCGTCGTGCTGGCGAAATCGAAGGTCTTTGCATCGACCCTGTTACCGACGACCTGCTCGTTCTTAACAACCGTGGTACTCAAATCATCCTTGGTATGAGCCAAGGCCCGTTCACTGGCGAAGGTTACGACAAGGAAATCCACGAAGTGTATATCTACGAAAAGATTAAGTAATAATCCATCAAGAATTTTTTAATTATATCAATTTTATTTTTAGATTAGATTTATTTCCTTGATAGATTTGTGAATTCGCTGCCGGTCGTGTTCCGGTTGCTCAAGGGTCGCCGAGGCCGACCGGCAGCTTTTCATAATCTTTCCTGATATTGATTTAGCCGACGAAGCTACTCACTGCACCGTCAAAAATGGGGCTCGAGATACAATTGAAGCTGCCCATTGCCTGCCGCCGATGCCTTTGCTGCACAGCCAACAGGCAGTTTCAATCAAACAATCTTCATATCAAGTTTCAAAGCAAAATGCGCCGTGATGGCTCAAGTGAGATTTAGTTTCATTAATTAATATACAGGACATTAGCTTTGCCCGTTTCGGTTAGTAGGGCATTGGCTAAAGGAATACGTGTTTTATATTGACTTTTATTTTGGTTGATGTGCCTCCAGCAGCGATGCCCGAGGCACATATTTTTTCGCTATAGCGCCGTCGGCGCGAGGGGTGCTCCGTCGGCGCGAGGTGAGGCTGCCGAGCCCCAAAACAGGGCTTTTTGCAATTATTAATATAAATAATTCACATCCTTAGCCCGTTATGCACTATTTTTGCCCAGCAATAGGTATAAACGGCTTGCTGCTGTGAGATGATATACTGAAATTATGACGAAACGGCTCATCATATTTTTTTCGATGGCGTGCATCGCTTGTGCATGCGCCTTGGCTGCGCCTTCGCCAAAACACGACCAGGTGGACAACCCCATGGACAATCTGCCTGCCGTCGACGAGGTGCCTTCGGCGCTGCAAAAGGTGTTTGCCGGCTACTATCACTTCCGCGAGGAGGTGACGGGCGACACCGTGATGATGCTCGTTTTCAACCCCATAATCATCTATCCGCCCGAGCGTTTCAAAAACAAAAAAGAGGAGCAGTTTTATTGGAAAACCGTGCGCGACGTGAAGAAAACGCTGCCTTACGCCAAACTCATCTGCAGCACGCTGCTCGAAACCTACGAGTACCTCGAGACTTTCCCCACAAAAAAGGAAAAAGAGGAGTATCTGAAGCAATTCGAAAAAGAAATCTTTCGCCAATACAAGCCGGTGATGAAGAAGATGACGCGCAGCCAAGGCAAGATGCTGTGCAAACTCATCAACCGCGAAACCAACCAGACGTCGTATAGCATTGTCAAGGCGTTTCTCGGCTCGTTTCGCGCAGGCTTTTGGCAGACCTTCGGCCGATTCTTTGGCGTGAACATGAAAAACCCGTATCGCCCCGAGCAGGACAAAACCGACGCCATGATTGAGCGCATATGCGTGCGCATCGAGCAAGGCACATTATGAGATTGGTTTTGGTTTTTACAAGGTTGACGTGCCCGGATTTTCCACCATCCTGAGCACGCCCCCGAGTCGTGCTTCATAACCTTCATCATCGCCACACCTCATAGGGTATTGCATAAAATCGCCGCTCGTTTAAAACCAAAATAACTGACCATCAAAATTCATTATATTCTAAAAATCAGGCGTTTTTGTGAGGAATTATTACTATCTTTGCACTTTATTTCAATATAAGACTTGTTTTAGGTTTGTATAAACATTCAAGCAAAGCATGTTCGGCTAAGGAAATAATACTTTAATTCAATAATTAGTTTTAATTCTAACAGTTTTCAAACTTTATGCAAAAAACAATCAAAACATTGATTCTCATTGCCATAGCTATGGTTATGAGTGTTTTTGCACAAGCTGAAACTTTGAGCCCGCAGAAGGGCGTTGTGCGTATTAAGCTACAAAGCGAGGTGGCAACGCAAGTTGGCACTCGTGAAGTGAAAGCGCTAAACGGCCGTCTGTCAACCGGTGTTCGCACGCTCGATGCTGTGAACCGCAGGGCCAAAGCAGTGAGAATGCGTAGAGTGTTCCCTTACTCGGAAAAGTTTGAGTCGAGAATGGCAGCCTACGGTCTTGACCGTTGGTATGAAGTGACTTTCGACGAGACAATGGACCCCGAGGAGGTTAGAACGATGTATTCTCAAGCAGCAGGTGTGCAAAAGGCAACATGCAAGGTGCCTATGACTCTGAGAGAGAATAGCACATTCCGCAGAGTGGAAAGCGCATCGGTTGAACGCGACGCAACTATGCCGTTCAACGACCCGCGTCTGTCAAGCCAGTGGCACTACAACAACACAGGTGCCATTTCGGGCAGCCGTGCCGGTGCCGACATCAACTTGTTTGAGGCGTGGAAAACCACTACCGGCAAGAAAAACGTGATTGTGGCAATCATCGATGGTGGTATCGACTACACCCACGAAGACCTTGCCGCCAATGTGCTCATCAACGAAGCAGAGCTTAACGGTACGCCGGGCGTTGACGACGACGGCAACGGCTATGTCGACGACGTTTACGGATGGAACTTCTGCACCAACGGCAATGACGTGTATCCACACGACCACGGAACACACGTGGCAGGCACTGTGGCTGCTGTGAATAACAACGGTAAGGGTGTGTGCGGTGTTGCTGGTGGCGACGGCACTCCGGGCAGCGGCGTGAGCCTGCTTTCGGCACAGGTGTTCGACTCTCGCTCTGGCTCTGGTCAAGGCGACTTTGCCGCAGCAATTGTGTATGCTGCCAATCGCGGTGCATCAATAGCCAACTGTTCGTGGGGTTGGGCGCTCGACGGATACTATGAGCAAGACGTGCTCGACGCCATCGACTACTTTGTTGGCACAAAAACCGACGTTGAAGGCGACGACATCAACAAGGCTCAACGCAACCTTGCTGGTGGCGTGATGTTCTTCGCCACCGGTAACGATGGCGTTACAGGCAATTTCTATCCCGCATGCTATCCTTCAGTGGTGGCTGTAGGCTCAATGACCAACGACTACACCATAGCACCTTACTCCAACTATGGCGAATGGGTCGACATTGTGGCTCCGGGTGGATTGGTCACCTATGGCAGCGCCGGCGGTGTGCTCAGCACTCTCCCGGGCGACAGTTACGGCTTTAACGAGGGTACGTCAATGGCGACGCCACACGTCACTGGTGTGGCAGCATTGTTGGTTTCGCAGTACGGCAACAGCGATATGTCGGCTGAAACCATTCGCCAGCAGATTCTCACCTCAGTTAACGACATTTATGAGTATAACAGCGGCGTTGTGGGCATGCACGGCGCAGGATACATCGATGCAGCAAAGGCTCTGCAAATGAATCCTGATGGTGAAGCCCCCGAGGCAATCACCTCGTTCAGCGCACTGCCCGCACAGGACAACATCACCATCGAATGGGTTATTCCAAACTCGTCGACAGGCAATGTTAACCACCATATGCTCTACTACAGCACGCAACCATTCACCGCTGAGAGCGACCTCTCAACAGTGAATAGCGTGATTATCGACACCAAGTTCCTTAGCTCGGGCGACACTCATCGTTACGAACTCAGTGGACTGAAGCCTCTCACCACCTATTATCTCGCCATCAAGGGCGTTGACCGCTGGGGTAATGCATCGGCACTCTCGCCGGTTATCTCAGCCACCACCAACGCTGGTCCGAAAATGACCGTCAGCAATACATCGTTGACAATGACCATCGATGCTGCTTCGTCGCTCACCGGTGCTGCAGCATTCAGCATTGGCAACGCCGATGAGGGTCTGCTCAAATGGCAGGGTAAAATAGCCACCAAGCAGTATACTGCCGCCACCAAGGCAATCGCTGGCAGCAGTGTCATTCCGGGCGTGGTTGGCAAGCTTCAGAGCCGCATTGGCGCCACACTTTATGCCAACACATCGGAGAAGTTCAACACTGCCGACTATCAGGCATCGGATTATCCAAAGTCGTTCAGATACTACTCTGAATACTGGGCAAGCATAGGTGAAGAAGATAAGTCGCTGCCTAACTCGCAGGCTCAATACTTCATGGTTGATGCTGATGTTTATCCCGATGGATTCAACCTCACCAACGTGGAGATTTTCTCGACCTACGGCAAAAAACCTGTAGTGCAAATCTACAAGGGCGGAGGCGCACTCACTCCAGCCAATATGCTCCAAGAAATCACACCATCTTATTTCTATTCGGGCATACAAGTGCAGCTTACCGAGCAAATCCACTTTGCACCGGGCGAATCGTTCTGGGTAGTGGTGCACTTCCCTGCAGAGAGCAACACAAACGGCTATCAACTCGGACTTGGCAAAGCCAACGAGGCATGGGCTGGCTACAGTTATATGAGTTGCGACGGCGGTGCAACATGGACTCCACTCAAAGAGGCTCTCAAAGGCAGCCCTTATGAATCGCTCGGCGACAATGTTTCGTGGACCATCTCGGCAATCAGCAAAAACCCGGCTTGGGACAAGGTGTTCTCACTCAACCCTGCTGAAGGCACAGTGAAGCAAAACGAAACCCAAGATGTGGAAGTTGTGAACGACGGTCAGAAACTTGTTAACGGTACATACAAGTTCAACGTATCGTTCACCACCAACGAGAGCGAGAAAAACAGCATAGTGATACCTGTCACCGTCACCGTTAAGAACAATCTGCCGGAAATGACACCCGCCAAGATAGTGAACTTCAATTCGCTGCTCATTGGCGAGAGCAAAACCATTGAAGTGGAAGTGTTCAACGAGGGCTACGGCGTGTTTACAGGCAACTACGGCTATCTGCAATCAAGCAACTGGAGCGTAAGCAACAGCGCCTTCACGCTCAAGGATGTGCCCACCTATGGTTTCCCGGCTCGCAGTTCTTCAAAATTCAACATTGTTTATACTCCGCAGGAAGCCGGCACCCACAGCGGCACTATCACATTCAAGAGCGCAGCAGGTGTTGAATTCAAGATTGCTGTTCAAGGCGTTGCCATCGACCCGTCGAAGATTGTTGTTGAACCAAGCACTGTTGAACTCGGCAACCTCGACGTGACCGCCGACGCTACAGAGAGCAAGTTCACCATCAAGAACGAGGGTAACTATCCTCTTGAATATGTATTCCCTAAGTTCTCTGACCAGAAAATTGAGGCTGCCGCAGGCAAGGCTTCTCACAAGTTTGGCTACTCAACCCTTACCAACCTCAACGGCGCCACCGGTTTTGCTTACGATGGCAACCCCGACCTGCTCAGCGCCACTGAAATCACTTCGACATTCACCGACAATGTGAAGAACTCCAAGGCTATCAGCTTAGGCTTCGACTTCCCATTCTACGGCAAGACCTACAACGAAGTGTATATCACCAGCTTGGGCGGTTTGGCATTCTCGTTAGGCGAATACAGCTATTTCCCACCGCTCACGCCTACATCTTCAAGCCTTGAAGGCGTGCCTTACATTTCGGCTTACGGTCATCAATTGCAATTCGGTCCTAAATCACACGTCACCTATGCTAAGCAAGATGGCAAGTTTGTGGTTAGCTTCAAGGATGTGCTTGCAGTGAAATATGATGTTGAGACAACGCCAATTTCATTCCGCGTTATTCTCTCGGCTAACGGCGACATTGAAATCTTCTATGACGACTATGAACGCACCGAGATTGGTTATGACGATTGGGGCGACGAAACCGAAATAGACCGTCTCTTCCAAGGCGGTTCTACGCTATTCTGCGGCATCAAGGACGAGAACAACGCCGATGCTCTTGTGGTTACCTCGGCTGACATTGCCGACTATTGGGGCTCAAGCGACGACCCTCAAGGCTATATCTACAAGCAATTCACCACTCAGTCGTCAGTTAAGTTTGAGGCTCCGGCTCCTTACTTCGTGAAGAACATCACGCCTGCCTACGGCATCGTTACTCCAGGCGAAAGTGTTGAGTTGACAGCCTCAATAAAGGCTGACGACACCATGAACGCAGGTGCAACATTCAATCGCTTGGCTATTGAAACCAACGACCCGAATAACTCTACTGCTTATGTCACCTTCAACGCCAACATTGTGGGCGAATCGCTGGTGGCTAAAGCTCAGTTGCAAGATGAAGCAGTTGACTTTGGCAAGGTGTTCCGCACATCGGTTGCCAAGATGCCTGTAACCGTGAAGAACGTTGGTAAAGACGACTTCACCATCAACAGCGTTTCGTTTGAGAACGGCAAATTCACCACTGACATGGAATTGCCTGTAACTGTGAAGGCTGGCTCGTCGAAAGACGTGATTGTGACTCTGCCAACCGAAGTAGAAGGCTCTGTTAGCGACGTTATCACCGTCAGCACCTCGGCAGGCGACCTCACCGCCACTCTCACTGGCGAAGTGATTGGCTGCCCTGCAATTCAACTTGGCTTCGCCGAAGTGAACGAAACCGTTGAAAGCGGCGCAGAACTTGCCAAGGAACTCACCATCACCAACAACGGTAGCGAGCCGCTCACCTATTCAATCGTCCCGGGCGACTTCACCAGCGTTTACGACCCGAGCATGGTTAATGCCAAGGTTTCATACCTCTATAGCGCATCGGTCGACGATAGCAACGTTAAATACGAATGGGTGGACATTGAAAACGGAATTGGCGAGCGTAACGGCTTCTCTTACTACAACACTCACGACTATCTTGAAGTGGACCTGCCGTTTGCTTTCCCATTCTATGGCAAGGAATACACCACGATGTATATCTACAACACTGGCTTCGTTTCGTTCACCGAACGCAACGACGACAAGATTTGGCCGGAACCGCCAGCCGACTTCCCAACAGGCTCGGTTTACACCAACATCCTTGCTCCTTACTGGGGTCTGCACACTATGGACACCAACACCACCGCCGGCACCTACCACTACATCACCGAAGACCAAGCAGTAATCTCGTGGATGGAATACGGCAACTCAATGAACTTGGGCGTTTGCTTCCAGCTCATTATGAAGAAAGACGGCTCGTTTAAGTTCCAATACAAAGGCAAAGACCAGAACTCAATCATCTATTCTACCTTTGGTTTGGCAGGTGCTTGCAACGAGGGCGGTAGCGAATACTTTGTGATACCTGACCGCTACATCCAATTCGGCAACGCCGTGCAATTCAGCCCGGTTGCCGAAGCAACCATCGAGCCTTCGCAGAGCAAGAGTGTAACCCTGAACTTCGACACCCACAAGATGGCAGGCAACTACACCGACGCAGTGACCGTGAACACCAACGTGCCTGGCAGCGAAACCGTAACCGTGCCTGTTGCGCTCACCGTCACAGGTGCCGCAGTGCCTGTGTTCCCATCCGACATCGCCATTGAACATGTGGCTGGATACCAGGAACAAGTGACCGAAACTTCTGGTCCTGGCGTTATGTACGCGGGAGCTCCTTACGAAATTCCATTCAGCATCGAGAACACCGGTACGGCTGTCATGACCGTGCTCGACATTGCCTACGATAGTCCTACTGACGAATGGGATAGTCCGTTGTTTAACCTCATGGCTCAACTTGAGGTTGAAGACTGGTTCACGGGCGAAAAGACACTTCAGTGGACAATGTACGAATACTATCGTGACATACCTATTGAGGTGACGCCCGACAAACCGCTGCTTATGACTATGCCAATGTCGTGGGATTACTATGCAACAATTGGCGAGTATTCAATCCCTGTCACCGTCACCTATACCCTCGACGGTGTGGAAGAACTCACCAAGTCGTTCACCCTGAAGTTTAATGTAACCGACGTGCCTGAAATGTGGCTTGACCGCAACGACATCAGCGTGGAAAATGCTGAGCCAACCTACAAAGGCACCGAGACTCTCGTAATCTCTAACGAGGGCAATTACAAACTCACCTACAGCCTGCGTCTTGACCCAACAGGTGAAGGCGAGCAAATCAGCGAGGGCGAAGGCGGTGGCGTTGCTCCACTTTCAGCCAAAGCAACTCTTACGCAAGAGCAATTGGCTCAGCTGCAGGGCAACATCAACACCGAGGTTAAGCTGTTCTCAACTCCAAGAGATGTTTTCGACGCTCCTGTGAATTTTGAGTATAACAACATCCTTTTCCACCCATCCGTTGAAAACTTGACGTATGGCTACGGTGCTGGAAACACCTATGCTAAATATGTTGCCGCAACTCACTTCGTAACTCCGGAAGGCGGATTCAACATCTCGCACATCTATCTTGCAGCAACACTCACAAACAACGACGGCTCAAGCGTTAGCAATGTCGACATCAACGTTGAGATTGTGGCAGGCAGCGACTACGAAAACGGCAACGTCATTGGCAAGGGCACATTCCACTTTGGCGCTCCTATCGAGGCACAAGGTCTCGTCGTTCCGCTCGACCGTGCCGTTTATCTCAACGAGGGTCAAGAATTCTATGTGAGAGTTCACTACCCGGTAGGCGTTCAATTCCCGGCTTACATTGTTTACAAAGAAGAGCCTGTGATTGACAACCGCTATATGGGCTTTGTTGAGGGCTACGGTTGGTTCGATGTGGCAGCAATGTTCAAGAACCAATATGGCTCGTTGGGTTACATCCTCTCGTGCTTGGAAACTGTTCCTGGCTCGCCATGGGTGAAGATGCTCAACACCGAGACAACTGGCGAAATAGCACCATCCGAGAGCCTCGACGTGAAGTTTGAACTCAATGCTGCCAGCGCTCCGCTTGAAGTGGGCAACAAGGCTGTGCTCGTGATTAAGAGCAACGACCCGTCGGTGCCGGTAATTAATTTCCCAATTACCCTCGACCGCAACCGCATGCCGGTAATCACAGTGCCTGGCGAAGCTATTGTTGTGAGCGAAGGCACCAAGCCAACAGTGCAAGTCACTGTCACCGAGCCTGAGGCCGACGACTTCACAATAGTATTCACCGACAACGCCGGTATCTCGAGCATCTCAAGCATTGAAGTTGACGGCGAAGGCTCTTACGAGAACCTTGGCGAAGAAGGCATCAAGGTGAAGGGCGCAAACACGGCTACACTCAACGTAACCATCAGCCCTGACTATGAAACCGCAGGCAACTACTCATTCACCGTATTTGCTGCCGACGCTTTCAACCAAGAGGCAAGCGCTACTGTTGAATACACCGTTGAACACGCCAACCGCGCTCCTGTGGCAACCGAAATCTCTGATGTACAGATTGCCGTTGAAACCACTTCGGGCATTATCAACTTTGCCGACTATTTCACCGACCCTGACGGCGATGAAATCACCTATACATTCAGCTGCAGCGAACAAGGTATTGCAAGCGCATATGCCAGCGGAAACAGCGTGATATTCTTTGGCGAAGCCGAAGGCTCGATTGTTGTAACCGTAACTGCAACCGATGCTTTGGGCGCACAAACCACCATCACATTCAATGTTGTTGTGAGCGGTTCGTCGGCTCTCGACAGCGTGTCGGTGGACAAGAACGTCACTATCTATCCTAACCCGGTAGTTGAGTCGCTCAACGTGCGAAGCAATGTCACTGGCGATGCCGTTTACGGTATCTACACCCTCAACGGCAGCAATGTCTACAGTGCTAATCACCAAGGCGGTTTAGTCACCATCAATGTGGCTCATCTTGCCGAGGGAATCTACATCCTGCGAATCACTGCCGACGGTGAAGTTGCAAATATTCCTTTCATCAAGAAGTAATAGCAACGCCACACCTTAGGATGTGACATAAATTAAGGCTACGCCATCACACTGGCGTAGCCTTTTTGTTTAACAGCTGCAGCGCGGTTGTGCGCGCTGTGTGCCGTCTGTGGGAGATGTGATGCGATGTTGTTAGGGCGTATGGCAATACGCCCGGCGCCCGCTGCGAGGATGTGCCATCGGAGATGGCAAAGCATGCATA
>JBJECZ010000030.1:0-2735 GCA_051871555.1 Muribaculaceae bacterium
TCTCTGGCTTTCGCCTCCCGACAATGTTGCTGTAGCACGATTCAGCGACAAATATTCAAGTCCGACATTAAGCATAAACTTCAATCGGCTGCTAATTTCCTTTACTATTTCTTCGGCAATTTTCCACTGCTGTTTAGTAAGATGGTTCTTCAGGTCAGCCACCCATTCTGCCAAATCGGAAACATCCATTCTTGCCAGTTCGGCAATATTCTTGCCGTTCACCCTAAAATGTAAAGCCTCCTTATTTAATCGGTCGCCATGGCACTCCGGGCATTGGCAGCGCGAATAGAACTGTCCCGCCCACTTCTGAGCCACTGCCGATGCATCGTCGCTCTGCTGCATCTCTATGTATTTCAGCAAACCGTCATACGTCAGGAAATAATTCTGAGTGCTCAGTGTCTCAGTCTTTATGTTAAGGCGCTCGTCGGTGCCGCCCATTATTTCATCGATTGCTTCGTCGGGCACATCTTTCAGCGGTGTGTCGAGGTTAACATCATATTTTTCGCAAATCGCTTGTATTTGCCAAAATATCAACGAGTTTTTATATTTTCCCAAAGGAGCAATGCCGCCGGCGCGAATCGACAGCTCACTGTTAGGCATCACTTTTTCTCTGTCGATAATGTTTACATATCCAAGCCCTTTGCATTTTGGGCACGCTCCTTGAGGGCTATTGAACGAGAAGTTATGTGGCGCAGGCTCGGCATACGACAATCCCGTTACAGGGTCCATCAGCATCTTGCTATAATGACCAAGTTCGCCATTTTCGACGTCCAAAATCATCAACTGACCATCGCCTTGCTTGAATGCAGTTTCAACAGTTTTGCGAAGGCGGTCCTCGTCCTTCTGGTTCACCTTCAGCCGGTCGACAACAATTTCAATAGTGTGGTTTTTATAACGGTCGAGTTTCATGCCGAAAGTAACCTCGCGCAATTCGCCATCAACCCTAACATTCAAGTAGCCTTTCTTCCTTATGTTTTCAAACAATTCTTTATAATGGCCCTTTCGGTTTTTTACAAGCGGAGCTAAAACGTAAATTTTCTTTCCGGCATATTTATTCAAAATCAGCGATAGTATTTTGTCCACGCCGTACTTCACCATCTTCTCTCCAGAGACATAAGAATATGCTTCGCCAATACGAGCATATAAAAGGCGCAAATAATCATAGACCTCGGTTGTTGTGCCAATTGTGCTTCGAGGATTTTTATTCACAGTTTTTTGCTCAATCGAAATCACCGGGCACAAACCGGTTATTTTATCCACATCAGGCCGCTCAAGAACGCCAAGCATATTTCGCGCATATGCTGAAAATGTTTCAAGGTAGCGGCGTTGACCTTCGGCAAAAATAGTGTCGAAAGCCAGCGACGATTTTCCGCTTCCGCTCAAACCGGTGATTACCGTAAGTTTGCCGTGCGGAATCTCAACGTCAACATTTTTCAGATTATGCACACGAGCACCCCAAACACTCACACTTTCAACTTCTTTTCCTTTTAGCTTCATTTCTTCTTATTCTGTTTTATCGCTCGATGTCTTTGCCTCTTTCTTCAACCCTACAATGTTTATGTCGCCCTTCAACTTATATTTTTTGCCTTCGGAGCCCTCTGCTTCAATGACATAATAATACACGCCCGGATTCACAACCTTTCCTTTGTATTTTCCGTCCCAGCCTTGCGACGGGTCGGTAAGTTCACACAATTGCACGCCCCAGCTGTTGAATATCCAACAGCGGAACTTCACTATTGAGCTATACGACACTTTCCATTCATCGTTTACCCCCTCGGTAGTTCCAGGCGAAAAAGCATTCGGGCATTGCAGGCTCGACTCCCCTATGCTTACGGTATACACCTCGCTTTCTGCCACACAGTCACGAGCTTCGTTATCTGCCACAAAACGCCAGTAAGTGGTGCCAGCCTCATTGAATGTCTTTGTCAGTTCGCTTTCGGCGTATTGCTCTTCAACATTTTCAAAATCTGCCGAACGCGACATTTGCCACTCGCAATGCGTGGCTGCTTCGGTAGCATATCCGTTGAACGAAATTATTGCAGGAGCCGACCCGCCAAGTCGCTCGGCATCATCGCCATTGCCTTTCATGTTGTCGGCTGTAGCGGTTTCTTGAACAACCACAGTCTCTACAGCAAGCGCCGACGCCGGACTCATGCCACTGCTCACCGACTGACCTTCTTGCCAGAATGCCAAAAATCTATCGCCCGACAATGTGTATATAGTGCTGCACAACGCCCCCGGCAACGAGATTCGAGCCTTAAAACTTTCCAATTTCTCGGTTTGTTCAACCGTTTGCCACGAGCCATTTTCAACAGACCATTCAAGGCTTTCATAAGTCAGCTCAATTGCTCTGTCTAGTTTCTTCAAACCACCATTAATTGTGTAGTAAATAATGTCATCGCCCGAGCCAGCTATATTCAGCACAGCAGTGCCACAATCGCCCTCGTTATCAAATTCGATTGATTGCAATTGCAAACGATAGTCGGAATAGTTCACCACCCAATAATACGAGCGTTTTTCGCCCTCTTCGATGATGTAGCCCGAATTAGGCACGACTTCATTCAACGTAGTGACCTTGCCATCACGGCTTATTCCGGCAATCTCCTCAGCATAAGCTCCGCCCATTTGCCCGAATCTATACCACGTGACCTTTGCCGATTCATCAGCCGCGACATATTGCATCTTGGTCAGCTTGGTATCGTAAACCACAAACACATTATTTAAGCCTGTACTCT
>JBJECZ010000031.1:0-43671 GCA_051871555.1 Muribaculaceae bacterium
GGTCAAAATGGGTGTTTTTCAGCGAGAAAAACACCCATTCGTCTTTCTATAGGTCATTTTGGGTGTTAAATTCGTTGTAATTCACTGTAATTCATTAATTTTGGCAATTTCAAAAGGTTAAAACTGCGTTATGAACAAAAAAATGTCCGTCATGTGGTTCCCCCAATGTGCGCAAGGACGGAACCTATAAATCAACACAACGCTATAAGTGCATTGTATGTGGTATACGCTTTCGATCGGGTCACAAAATAACTGCGGAGGAGGTATGGGAACATTATCTTCATGGTAAGCAAACGGTAGCAGAAATCAGTGCTCAATCGGGTGTAAGTCCGTCAACCATCAAGCGTCTGTTGGCCACAGTGAGTTTTAAATGGGAACAGCCCACGGTGTCGGGCGAAGGAGTCGTGCATATGGATGCCACGTATTTCGGTCGCAATACCGGGATTCTTGTCGCCTTGGAAAGCGGCAGCGGACGACTTCTCTATATGGCCCATATCGCACATGAGCATATCAGTGACTATGAAGCAGCCGTCTCTCATATCCTCAGCTCTGGTTATAAGATCAAAGGTATCGTTATTGATGGATTGCAAAAGCTCTTCGAAGTCTTTGCTGACTACAGAATCCAGATGTGCCAGTTTCATATGGTGGCTATAATCAGGCGCAAACTCACTAAGAATCCGAAACTTATGGCCGGTAGAGAACTATTGGAATTAGCGTATCAGATGAAGAATATGTCCAAAGCCGAGTTTACCGCGCGCTTTACCGCGTGGAAAGAAAAGTGGAATGACTTCCTTAAGGAGAAGACCATAAACGAGATAACCGGACGTACAATCTTTACTCATCAACGCTTGCGTTCGGCCATGATAAGCATTTCTCACTATCTACCTTACCTGTTCACATTTGAAGAGGTGGCGGGTATGCCAAACACAAATAATGCTATCGAAGGAACCTTCACCGACATGAAAAAGAATCTGCGAAATCATCCGGGAATGACAGCTAAGAATCGAAAGCGGATGATGGATGGGTTTTTCTTGGCATATGCCAAATTGCATAATGAAAAGGGAGGCGCGAACTAATCGCACCTCCTAGAACTGCATTATGCATATTGGTCGGTTCTATTCCTGGCGAAGTTGCTCCCCAGCAGAGCTTCGTTATGCTTCAAACCGCAAGGCAAATATAGCAAGTAGTAAAATATGTACCAAATCCAAAGTGCATTATTAGCACCCATTTTGACCCATAGAGGCAATGCACTCACATCAAATTAGTGCTGAAAACTTTTGAATGCATTAAGGCATTGGATAATAAACTGTTACAGCGATTTTAGCACCCATTTTGACCTATACGCCAAAGTTTTATATCTTATATTATATGTTGTATTGTAAAGTTCACTGCAAAGGTAACTTTTGCTTTTGGTTTGGAGTGTCTAATTCGTTCAAAAACATGTCTAATTCCTATTTTTTGATGCTTAATTTGACGAATTGAACAATTTTTCGACGAAAACCGCGCATAAACGCCTCCCAACTCCCGATTTCCAATACCCAATCCCTGGCTTCAGATTCCCGATTTCTTGAAATCACTCGCAGGAGGGGCTGCCGATGTTGTGTTCCTTCCATTCTTTGGGCGACATTCCCGTTTTGCTGCGGAAGATGTTGTAGAGCTGAGCGCGCGAGGCGAAACCGCATTCGGCTGAGATGGCTTCGTTGCTGAATTCGGGATGCTCGAGCATCAGACGCTTAGCTTCGTTGAAGCGCAGCTCCGAGAGCCAGATTCGGAACGTGCTGTTGTGGCGTTGCCCAAGGTGCAGCGACAGATCGTGGCGGTCGATTCTGATGAGATTCGAAAGTGCGGTGATGGTGATACTGCTGTCGCGGAAGCCTTTCTCGGCGCGCCATTTTTCGATAGCCTCGGCAATGGCACAGGAGCGTTCGTCAGAAAGTTGGTGAGTTGGTTGCACATGGCTTGCCTCGGCGGCAGGCGAGAAGTTGTCGCTGCCCTCGTTATTAAACAGTTCCTTCATTGGCTGCAGGTTGTGCCCGAGCGCCACAAAGGTAATAACGAAATACACCAGCGAAATCAAGAAAACTGGCGCAGCAATCAGCAGCAACGAGCGCGAGTGGATTGCGAATGCTGCCATGAGCGATGAGCCAGCGAGGATGAGGAATGCCGAGTGGGTGTAGTTGATGTATGTTTGAATGTCGCCGCCAATCTGCTGGCTGATGATTTCCCGCTTCTTGATGTTGATTGTTACAAGTATTGACGCTGCCGAAATGATGTAGAGCACCAGCATGGCAAGCATGATGTGCGACGCCGTGGGCATCAGCAGATTGCCCTTGATGTAGTAGCCGATGCCGAAGACGGCAAGAATTGCAATATACGCCACAATGCTTGCTGCGCGATAGCGGCGGCGGTTGCGCTTGTTGCACTCAACGTGCAGAATAGAGTAGGCGATGAGTATTGCCACCGGGGCGTAGAACAGTATGTTCACTGTGGCGCCAACCACGTCGCTTTTGGCGCGCAGTCCCAGCGCCATCTGCAATAAATAGTGCACCGCCAGCAGCATCATGGCAAACACCAAAATCCAACGCGAGGTTTCGTAAGTGCGGTTAATCCACTTCACGTGGAATCGCGAGATTATTAGCACAATCATCAGTATGGTTGTGGTGACAAAGCACGAGTGCTGAACAATATACAATGCGTCGACCATATTCGTTGCAAAAAGGCAAGTTTTGGTTATAAAAATTCGGCATCTAAAAACAGCTGTTTTTCGGGCTGTTAGCGTAGCCGCTTGTGAGAATGGAATTGCAATGCAAAATTAAGAAAATTAGTTAATTATGCCAAGGAAAAACAGCGGATTGTGACGCACAAAGTATTGGAAAAATCAACTATATTTTGCATAATTGAAAATTTTGCGTTTACTTTGTCACTTGAACCTTTCTTTACCATTTATTGAGGAACAGATATTCTTGACAAATCACACAGCAAAAAAGCGATGCAAAACGACTTAAAACAATTGCTAAATAGCATTGCCGCGGGCGATGAGCAGGCATATAAGACGCTGTTTTATATGTATTACCCACGTGTTCGCGCGTTTGCTTTGGGTATGCTCAAGAATATCGACGATGCCGACGACCTGGCACAAATGGTGATGATGAAGGTTTGGCTCAAGCGCGAGTTGTTTAGCGGGGTCGACAACTTCGATTCATATATGTTCAGGCTCACCAAGAACAGCGTGCTGAACTTTATAGCCTCGCGGCAGGCGGTGTTTGCCGAGCTCAGCGACGACGTTGCCGACAATCGGGCTACAGCGGCGAGCTATAACCCCGAGGCGCAGCTCGAAGCCCACGACGCTGGTGTGATGATTGACGTTGTTGTGGGCAAGATGCCACCTCAGCGGCAGGCGGTGTATCGGCTCAGCCGTGTGCAGCAGTTGAGCAACGACGAGATTGCTGCGAAGTTGGGTATAACCCGCAAAACCGTTGAAAATCATTTGAATTTGGCGCTGAATGACATACGAAAAGCCCTGAAAATGTTAATATTTCTTATAATAACAAATTCTTCTTGGGGGTAAAAGCCATTTTAAATGTCATTGTATAAATTTATAGAACGAACTGAGAGAAGAAAACTATAGAGCAGGAAGACGAAATTATATGACGAAACAACCTACAAGCAGTAGCCTAAGCGCATTTTTCCGCAACGAGCCATCGCCCGATGTGGTTAACGACATGCACTCACACCTGCTCGAACATGCCAGCGACGCCGATTGGCAAAATGCTATGGAGCAGCTGTGGCACGACACCGCCGAGGCGACAATGCCTGCCGCTGAGCTGGATGCCGCATACGCTCAGGTGCACAGCCGCATTGCCGAGCAGGAAAATGTGGTGCCCCTCAGCACCGCCAGCCGATGGAAGCGCATGCTGCGCGTGGCGGCAATGTGGGTGGTGCCTATTGCACTGATGGCATTGCTTGCTTTGCTGGCTATTGACAACCTGTCGCTTCGCAACAAACTGCAGACACCAATCACCTATGCCAACTATTATGCCCCTATGGGAAGCAACCGCCAATTTGTGCTCCCCGACCAAACCCACGTTTGGCTGCATGGCGGCAGCACGCTGGTGGTGGCGTCGAACTATAACAAAAACGAGCGTCGGGTGTATCTCTCCGGCGAAGGTTTCTTCAAGGTGGCTCACGACAAGAAAAAACAATTTGTGGTGTCGACCAACCATTTGGAAATGAAGGTGCTTGGCACCGAGTTCAACGTGTCGGCATATCCCGAGGACGAACACATCATCACCACTCTCGAGCAGGGCAGCCTGCAGGTGTTTAACACTCTCAACCGAAAAAGCATCACGTTAAAACCTGGCGACTTGGTGGCTTATTCAACACGCAACGGTAAGTTCCGCCACGAGGTGGTGAAGACCGCCGACTATTCGTCGTGGCGCTACGGTTATACCTTCTTCAACAACATCAAGGTGAGCGACTTGCTTGTGAAGCTTGAGCGTGCCTATGGCGTGCGATTTGTAGTGCAAGACGATTCGCCTTATCTCAACCAGCGCATTCGTGCCCGTTTCAATCGCGACGAGAGCCTCGATAACATCTTGGGCATTGTGCACATGTTGGTGCCACAATTCAGCTTCAAGATGAAGGGCGACATCGTCTACATCAACTAAGTGCTTGTTTCATAAGATAAAAGCACATCTGTTCAGGATAAATGGCTGAAAAAAGTATCTAAGAAATAGTATTACATGTCTCAAAATCAGCAATTTAGAAGGATGTCTGCTCAGTGACTGTGCGCCTCGGCTATAACAGTTGCTGTGAAACAGGCTCTAATGCTCGGTGCGCGTCGCTGCTGCTTGGTGATGCAATGGGCTTTAAGCGGTGTAGTTGAGCTTGCGAGTGGTGTCGACAATCGATTTCTTTTGTTTTCCGAAAATGGCTCTGAACAGCTTTTGCGCCAAGCGAGTGCGTTTGGCGTAGCTTTCGAACGTATCGTTGCGGAAGTCGAAATCGGGCTTCCAACAGCTTGTTGCCGAGACGTAGCAGTAGGTAGCTTCTTCAATGCGGTTGTCGTAGTCAGCCGATTCGCTGAGCACGTCAAGGTTGGCTTTCGAGGGGTAAATAACTTCAATTCCCAGTTCTCGGCATCGGTTTACAAAGCGCATGAGCACTTTGTCGTAGTTCTGGCGGATATACGAGAGGTCGAAGTTGTCGTATTGCGAGTTGCCAATCTTTTGAATTGGGCGCACCTGAACGATGTCGGGCACATTGCCCATCACTTCGGGCAGATTTATCAGCTCGTCGAAGTTGTCGCGATTGATGGTGTAGTTCACTCGCACCTTGAATTTAGGATATTTTTCTTTCAGTTCACGCAAGTTGTTGGTGAGTTGCACGAAAACGTCGAAACGGGCATTTGTCATCAGGGTCTCGTAGGTGTGAGGCGTCATGCCATGTGCCGACAAAGTGATTTCGTCGAGCCCCGCCTCGATGGCTTGCTCCAGCTTGTGGCGTGTGAGCAGATTGCCATTGGTGGTGAGCGACACGTAAGGCACGCCGTGCTTTTTGGCAAGAACCACCAGCTCCATCCAGTTGCTCGACACCGTAGGCTCGGCGCCGCAGCCAATCTGCACTTTCAGTGCGCGATGAAACAACGCCGAAGCAATTGCCTGCATGTCGGGCGTGCTTATATTTCCTTTCAGCTGCTGACGCTTTTCGGCGTCGCTAAAGTAGCACATCTTGCACCTCAAATTGCATGAAAGTGAAGGGTCGATGTAAATGCCAATATAACGTTTGCCCAAAACGTGATAGGTGAAGATTCCCGACATAATCACCCATTTGAAACGTATGTATTTGAGTATCTTCAGATAGCTTTTTGCGTTCATTGCCTTTAGATTAATTTTTCGCAATTTTGTGCAAAGATATGCAATTTTTCTGTGTTCTATAGTTTAGTTTGTTCATAAAATTAGGTTAATTTGCATAACGATTGGCTTATATTTCAATTATTATAATATAGCGGACGAATTAAAAAACGGATATGTTAAAAAATATAAAATTCTAAGGTTCTTGTTGGGTGCAGGGCGGCGTGTCTCTGTCCTTGAATTAGGATTTTATTTATTTTTTAACATAACCATAAAAAACTAAATGCCAAAATGAGTAAAAGATTCATTCAGGTTTTGGGACTAAGCCTTGCAATTATGCTTTCGGGCGGTTCCACAATCAGCGCGCAGAAAGTTTCGTTCGGCAGTGAACATCCTACACTGAAGCAAGTGTTCGACAAAATTGAACAAGTGTCGAAGTATAAGGTGGCTTACAACGGCACGGAACTCGACGTTAGTAAGAAGGTGACTTTGAGTAAGGATGCTGATGTGCTCGAAGCAGTTAGGCAAGCTCTCAAGGACACAAATTGCACTTACACAATCAAAGACAACTACATTGTTATCACAAGTGCAAAGCAATCAAATGCAAAAGCCACAAAAAAAGTGTCGGGCCAGGTGCTCGACCAAAACGGTGAACCGGTAATCGGCGCCACCGTGCAGGTGCCAGGCACATCAATCGGCGCCAGCACCGACCTTGACGGACGCTTCACACTCACAGTGCCCGAAGGCAGCAACGTGAAAGTGTCGTACGTTGGCTATCAGGCAAAGACCCTCAAGGCGCAGGACAACATCAGCGTCACCCTGCAAGAAGACAAGCAAGTGCTCGACGAAGTTGTTGTAACCGCCCTCGGCATCAAGAAGGAAGCTAAAGCGCTTTCCTACAATGTTCAGCAAATCAAGGGCGATGCCCTCACCGAAGTGAAAGACGCCAGCTTCATCAATGCCCTTGCCGGCAAGGTGGCAGGTGTGCAAATTGCTTCATCGTCGGCAGGTATCGGCGGTGGCACCAAGGTGGTGATGCGTGGTGCAAAGTCACTTAGCGGCAACAACAATGCGCTTTACGTGATTGACGGTATTCCAATGCCATCGCTGCAAACCACTCAGCCAAGCGACTATTTCTCAGGTATGGGACAATCGGGCGACGGTGCGTCGATGATTAACCCCGACGATATCGAAAGTCTTTCGGTGCTCAGCGGTGCAGCTGCTTCGGCTCTTTATGGCCACGAAGCTCAAAACGGTGTGATTATGATTACCACCAAGCGCGGTAAGGAAAACCACACTTCGCTCACATATAGCAACAGCTCGCAATTCATGAACCCGTTCCGCACTCCTGAGTTCCAAAACACTTACGGTGCTGCAACCGGCTCGTTCAACAGCTGGGGTGAAAAACTTGGCACTCCAAGCAGCTACGACCCGATGGACTTCTTCCAAACCGGCTACAACACCACCAACTCGGTGACTCTTTCAACCGGTAACGACAAGAACCAGACTTACGCTTCAATTGCAAGCACCAACGCTCAAGGCATTGTTGGCAACAACACGCTCGACCGTTACAACTTCTCGATTCGCAACACCTCTAAAATGCTCGACGACAAGTTGAACCTCGACCTCAGCGCAATGTATATGAACGTGCGCGAACAAAACATGGTTTCTGAAGGTCAATACTTCAACCCGATTGTTTCAACCTACCTGCTTTCGCCAAGCTATAGCCTCGACACCTATCAGCAATACGAAATGTATAGCGAAGCCCGCGGTTTCAAGGTTCAATACTGGCCTTGGGGTAACATGGGTATTGGTATGCAGAACCCTTATTGGATTATCAACCGCGACAAGTTCATCAACCATAAGAACCGTTTCCTCATCAGCGGCGGTTTAACTTACGAAATTGCCAAGGGCATCAAGATTGCCGGCCGTGCAAAGATGGACTACACTTCTGCCATGTACGAAAAGAAGTATAGCGCCACCACCGATGCTATTTTCGCCGACACTTATGGTGCATATTTCAAGGGCGACGAAAACACCCGTCAAATCTATGCCGATGCAATGTTGAGCATCGACAAATATTTCGGCGACTTCTCGCTCACCGCTAATGCCGGTGCAAGCATCCAAGACGTTAACTACAACTACACCTATGTGGGCGGTAACCTTAACTCGGTTGCTAACCTGTTTTCGTTGCGCAACGTATCGCCTACTTCAATGGTGAAGAACGACGATATCGACTATCACGACCAAGTGCAATCAATCTTTGCCACTGCACAACTCGGCTGGCAAAGCAAGATTTACCTCGACCTCACAGCTCGTAACGACTGGTCGTCGGCTTTGGCTTACACCAACACCAAGTCGGTGGCTTATCCATCGGTGGGTGTTTCAGCCATTCTCACTGACTTGTTTGGCATCAAGAGCCCTGCACTTTCATTCTTGAAGGTTCGCGGAAGCTACTCTGAAGTTGGTAATGCAGCTCCATTGCGTTTCAAGGCTTATCAGACTTATCCGCTTGAATCGGGAACTCCTTCAACCGTAACCACCTATCCTAATAACGACCTCAAGCCTGAACGCACAAAGGCATGGGAAGTGGGTGTTCAATCGAACTTCTGGGGCGACAAGGTTAACTTGAACGTATCGCTCTACAAGACATCGACCTACAACCAGCTCTTCAAACCTGCTTTGGCAGCATCGTCGGGCTACAGCGCAATCTACATCAACGGTGGTCAGGTCGACAACAAGGGTCTTGAACTCAGCCTCACCGTTAACCAGCCTCTCGGACCGGTTGACTGGCGTTCAACATTCACCTATTCAATCAACCGCAACAAGGTGGCTAAGCTGCTCAAGCCAACCACTCTCGAAGGCGGCATTGAAATCGCTCAAGACCATCTCGACCTCCTCGGCATAGGTAATGTTAAGAATCGCATCTTTGAAGGCGGACGCCTTGGCGACCTCTACGTTACTTGCCTCCGTCAGGACTCTCACGGCTTAATCGACGTTGACTATTTGAACAACACTGTTGCAGTTGACCGCAACGCAGGTGCTCTCGGCGACGGTTACATCTATGCCGGTAATTCACAAGCCAAGTATCGTATGGGTTGGGGCAACAGCTTCTCATGGAAGGGTATTGACCTCAGCTTCCTTATCACAGCACGCGTGGGTGGCCAATGTGTGTCAATGACACAAGCCATGATGGATGCCTACGGTGTATCGAAGGTCACTGCCGATGCCCGCGACGCAGGTTATGTGCTCATCAACGGCTATGAAGTGCCTGCAGTGCAGAAGTATTATCAAACTGTTGGCTCGGGTGCCGGTTCTTGCTATGTTTACAGTGCTACAAACGTGCGCCTTGGCGAACTTTCGCTCGGCTACACCATCCCTGTTGAAAAGTGGGTTAAGTTCGTGAAGAGCATGAACGTGGCATTCATTGGCCGCAACTTGTTTATGTTCTATTGCAAGGCCCCTTACGACCCTGAACTTACTGCTTCGACTGGCACTTACTTCGACGGTATGGACTACTTTATGATGCCAAGCCTCCGCAGCCTTGGTTTCTCTGTGAAACTTAACTTCTAATAAATTATCACGACTTAAAACATGAAAAAGTTATCGATATATAAATTAGTTCTCGGCGTGAGCGTTTTGGCTGCCTCTGCAGTGCTGGGCGCATGCACCGACGACTTTGAAAAGTGGAACAAAAACCCTAACGAGGCCACTGAAGAAGAAATGGGTTACGACAACCTTAAGGTGGGTGGTTTCTTTGCTCAAATGCAAAAGGGTGTGTTCATTGTGGGCGATAACAAGAGTGCCGAGTATCAGGTCACTCAAGCCCTTTCGGGCGACCTTTTCGCCGGCTATCTCGCCACAATCACTTCGTGGTCGTACACCAACTACAACAACGACCACTATGTGCTTTATCCCAACTGGTATAACGCTGCATTCAACGATGCCTACACCGACATCATGCAGCCTTACAAGCAAATGTTTGAAAACACCGAAGATGGCTCGGTGGCTCGTGCAATGGGCACCGTGGTGCGCGTGATTGGTATGAGCCGAATCACCGATATGTTTGGTCCTATTCCTTACAGCAAATTCGGCACCGGCACTCAGGTGGCTTACGACAGCCAAGCCGACGTGTACGCAAGCTTCTTCAACGAACTTGGTGAGGCCATCAATGTGCTTTCTAACTACACTAAGTCGAGCTCAGAACGCATCATGGCGAAATACGACTACATCTATTCGGGTAATGTTGCGAAATGGCTTAAATTTGCCAACACGCTTCGCTTGCGCCTTGCAATGCGTGTTTCGTATGTCGATGAAGCCAAGGCTCGCGAAGAAGTTGCCAAGTGTCTCGAACTTGGTCAGTTCATCGAAACTGTCGACGATGCTGCTTATTTGCATCAAGGCACCTACCTCACTTTCATCAATCCATTCTATGAAATCACTCTTAGCTGGAACGACGAAAAGATGAGCGCCACTATGGACTGCTACCTCAACGGTCTTGAAGACCCACGTTTGAGTGCTTACTATGTTCCTGCTGAAGATGGCGCTTATCATGGTGTGCGCAACGGTATGCCAAGCGTAAAGAAAGATAACTACATCAACACCGCTTCAAGCATGAATGCCAAGAGCAGCGACGGCATGAAGTGGATGGATGCCGCCGAAACCAATTTCCTCCTTGCCGAGGCTAAATTGCGTTTCGATTTGGGTGAAAAAACTGCTCGCGAATACTACGAAGCCGGCATCAAGGCGTCGTTCGATTATTGGGGCGTTGGTGGTGCCGATGCTTATATGGCTGACACTGAAAAACGTGCACTTTCCACCTACACCGACCCTTACACAAAGCGTGGCACAAATGTCGCTTCGATGCTAACTTTCACTTCAATCAGTTGGGAAGACGGTAACGACAACGAGAATCTCAAAAAGATTGCCCTTCAGAAGTGGATTGCATTGTTCCCCGACGGTCAAGAGGCTTGGAGCAATATGCGTCGCACCGGTTTGCCAGGTTGGGTTAGAATCTACAACTATGGCTATCAGACCGATGTCGCTAATAACCAACTTATCAGCCGCTTGCGTTTCCCAACTACCGAGTATTCAAACAACACCGCTAACACTCAGGCTGCAGTGGGTATGCTTGGTGGCGCCGACACTGCCGGTACTCGCCTATGGTGGGATGTTAAACGATAAGAATTTTCAACAAATAATAATTTCTTGAAATGAAAACTATTAAAATTTTATTTGCCCTTATGAGTGTTTCGCTGGCATTTGCTTCGTGCGACACTGATTCGGAAAACATTGATATACAAAAACCGTACACTTATAGCGACTTGTATTATCAAAACTTGCGCGACTATAAGAAGAGCGACCACTCAATCGCTTTCGGCTGGTTTAGCAACTATTCGATGCACTCGGGTGCTTGCCGTTTTGGCTGTCTGCCCGACAGTATGGACATTATCTCGCTTTGGGGCGGTATACCTTCGCCTGACAAGGATAAAGATATGTACGACGAGTTCCGCTTCGTTCAAAAAGTGAAAGGCACCAAGATGCTTCAAGTGCATATTGTGCGTATCGAGGCAGAAAGTGACAAAGAAGAATTCAAGCAGGTGCTAAATGAAGCAAAGAAATTGCCTGCTGGAGAAGAGCGTGAAGCAGGAATAATTCGTGCAATTGAAATGTATGCCGACGGCTTTATCGACAATATTTTCAAGAACGACCTTGATGGTTTCGATGCCGACTTCGAGCCGGAAGGAGACCTTCTCACAGGCGACTATTTTGTTCACTTTATGAAGTATATGGGTCAATATATGGGCCCAAGCCCTGATATCACCAAAGAAGAGCGTTTGGCTCTTATCCGTGAACGCTTTGGCGATGAGATTGCTAATCAAGAGGGCGTGTGCGACAAGTTGCTCTGCGTTGACGGTTCTAACAGCCAAAAGAGCGAACCATATTGCGACTATTTTTTCCAACAGGCTTATAGCGGTCACACTCAATTGGCAACTGGTTGGCCAACTGAAAAGTGCGTGCTTTGCTGCAATATGGGCGATAAGTGGTCAACTCCGATGACTGAAATGTATAATCAGGCACGTTATCAACCTGCAACAGGTCGCAAGGGCGGTTTCGGCGCATTTATCATTGGTCGTGACTACAATGTTCACGAAAACAATCCTTCGCCTTACTTCCGCACACGCGAATGTATTCAAATTCAGAACCCTGCGGTTTATTGATTTTATTAATTTAATTCATAGGAATTTACAACAATGAAAAAGTATATATTATTACTGGCAACAGCGTTCACGCTTGGCTTGTCGAGCTGCGACAATGGCCCGGAATATGGCGACGCGCTGTTTATGACCGGAACATTGAGCTCGCCTAAGGTTAAGTTCCTTCTTGAAGGCGAATCAAGCACTGCCGTAACTGTCAGTTCAACTGCAAAAGCTGAGGAAGACATCACCATCAAATTGGCGGAGGCACCTGAATTGCTCGAGGAGTATAACAAACAATATGGATATAATTGCGTTATGCCACCGGCAGGCAGCTATCATCTCGATAGCGACCATGTTGTGATTAGCAAAGGCAAAGCTATTTCATCGGGCCTCGGAATCACAGCCGATGGTGCTTTGCTGCAAGAAGGTGTTTCATATTGCCTTCCTATCAAGATTCAATCGGCAAGCGATGGCTCGCTGAAGGTTCTCGAAGCATCGCGCACTGTGTTTGTTCATTTCACTAAGGTTATTCGCATCAAGGCTGCTTATTTGGCTCGCAGCAATGCGTTCACCATTTATGGTTTTGCCGGCGACGACAGCCCTGTGAAGGCACTTCAACAAATGACCCTCGAAATGAAGGTTATGCCTATCTCATTCCCAAGCACACCTAACTCGGCAAGTGGCATCAGCTCGCTTTGCGGCTGTGAGGAAAACTTCTTGTTCCGTTTTGGCGACGGTGCAGGTCAGCCAACCAACCGCCTTGAATTGTCGAAAGGCTCAATTGGCGCTGCCGAGCATCCCGACAAAAAAGACCACTACGGAGCTTGGGCAGAGGAAGGTTTCGACACAGGCAGATGGCACCACTTTGCTGCCGTTTACGATGGTCAATACTTGCGTGTTTACCTCGACGGTGAGCAAATTCAGTTTGTTGAAACCAAAAACGGCGGTACAATTAATTTGAGCTGCGCTTACGATGGCCACACTTGGAATGACACGTTCTCAATTGGCCGTTCGGTTGGTTTCCAACGTATGTTTGATGGTTGCGTGAGCGAATGTCGTGTGTGGAATGTGGCTCGAACCACAGCCGAACTTAACGACGGCATCTGCTACGTTGACCCAACCACTCCCGGCTTGATTGGCTACTGGCGTTTCAATGGTGAATTGCAGGATGATGGCACTGTGCGCGACGAAACAGGCCACGGCTACAATGCTACTCCTTATCGCACTGTTCAATGGATGGATAACCAAATGTGCCCATTCTAATATTTACGATTATTTTTAAATCATAAAACAAGAAATGATTATGAAATTAAAGAATATATTTTTGGCATTAGGTGGTGCGATGCTCCTTTCTTGCTCATTTGCAAGTTGCAGCGACGACGAAGAATACGACTTCGACGGCATCCCTTACACTCGCATCTATTTTGCCAATCCGAAAGCATTAGTTCAATGTGCTGTTACAAAAACTCCTGTAGGTAATTTCTTTAGTTTTGATGGTGAAAAATCAATTAAAACAACAGCGCCTACTAATTCAACTTTGAATGTTGAGTTTGCTATTGATTATAATCTTGTAGAAGAATATAACAAAGCAAATGGAACTAATTTTGAGGTTGCTCCTGATGGATTGTTTTCATTGAGTACAAATAGCCTAACGATTGAAGCTGATACAGTTGCGTCAAAAGAGGGAATTGCTGTTAGAATTAATGAATATGATGTTGATAAGTTGGAAGCAGGAAAGAGTTATCTTATACCAGTAGTAATCACTAAGAGTAGCGATAGCAACTTCCGTCCAAGTTCAAACGTGGGCTGTGCTTATTATGCAGTAACAGTGTCTACAAAACTGCTTAATGACGAAGCTACTCTTGACGGTTTGACCAAACTTGATAAAACCGGTTGGACTTTAACAACTAATGACACTGGTGCTTCAAATTTGGATAAGGCGTTTGATAACAATACTACTACATACGTTAAGTTCTCAAAGGGTACTGATATAGAAGTAATAATTGACCTTGGCTCTGAAACGTATTATAAGGCTATTGAGTTATATTCTCCAAGTTTTATTTATGGATTTAGAGAAGTATCAATAGAATATAGTATTGATGGCGTAGATTGGGGACAAATTGGAACCTTGCCGTTTGTGAGGTCAACATCACTTGCTGCAGTTCTTTATGGTTCGATACCTTCTCGCTATATTAGATTAAAAGGCGACTTCTATTATGCGTCGTATCCAACATATTGTCGTATTTACGAATTCAGTCTCTATAACTAATTGGATGTAGTTAGTTGACTTTCAATGTATAACGATGAGTGCCTACAACATTTTTTCTTGTAGGCACTTATTATTTTTTTTTAACAAAAAAGTGGTCGTTATTTCTTGTAATTATTACAATATTCTTTGTAACTTTGCACATCCTCATTACCAATAGATAATTTTACAGTACTTTAGTTTAGCGTAATAAGTAGATGTTTAAGCGATTAGTCCTCATAATGTTTGTTATGGCAAGCTTTGTTACCTGTGCCTTTGCCGCTGAGCGAAACAATTCGTTCAGTCCTGATAAGGTCACTTTCAACTTTGGCAACATCGACGAACTTGGAGGCGTGGTTGAGCACACCTTTGTCTACACCAATCGCAGCAATAAATCGCTGGCAATAGCCAACGCCACCGCTCATTGTGGCTGTGTGAAAGTGAGCTACCCCAAACAACCCATCCGTCCAGGCGCTAAAGCCAACATTAAAGTGACTTATGACCCTGAAGGACGTCCCGGTATGTTTTCAAAATCAATACAAGTACGCCTCACCGATGGCACATATGCGGCAGTGTGCCGCATTGCAGGCAAGGTGAAAGAGGCTGAACGCACCGTAGAGCAGCGTTTCCCTTACGATATGGGAGGTGGACTGCGTGCCGACAGTCAAGCAATCGACTTCACAGGCGCTCGCCAAGGCAGCACCTCGTCGATGTTCGTGAGATTAATCAACACGGGCAAAAAGCCCCTCGACATACGTTTCTGCATCGCTCCGCAAAGCAAGGCATTCGACGTGCCGCCAACATGCTATCTGCGCCCCGGCGCCGAAACGCTAATGGCAGTGAGTTTCACTCCCACGGCTCAATCAACCAAGCTCAAGGGCACGGTGATTCAGCCCTCTGTGGCAGGCAAAAAGCTGAAAACAATTGCTTTGAAACTGCCAAACGGTTGATTGATGAATACGAAATAATTAAAAACTTTTTCATAAGCTGTTAAGATATATCAGTAAATGGTTAGTTGATATGTATAATTTTGGTTTTACTCCTATTTTGAACTAAAGGTAAATAAGGTTTATTGATTAATTGGTTGCAAGGCAGGCGTCGTGATGACGGTTGCCTTTGCTTTTTTTTGTGCCACGATGCCGTCGGCGCTATCCTCTCGCAGAAAGCGCAGAAGTTTGGCGATGCGTTGATGACAGGACAAGAAGTGCCATCGAAGATGGCAAACCATGCTTAAACGCAGGCAAGCCACAAAGTGGCGCAGCCTGCGGAAAGAGTGCTACCATAAATATGTGCCTCGAAGTGGCACAACATTGGTCGACGTTTTCGAGCCGATATATTGTGTGGGATTCCTTCTCCGCAGGTTTCGCTGCACCACACCAGCGGTTAAGCATAGTGAAGCACCTTCGGCGCTTGTCTCGCAATATATATGCTAATCTCATTGATTATCAGTGATATTAACCGTGGAGCAGTTGCAGATTCAGCAAACAAACATTACCTAATCCTCGAAAATACATTTCCACACCACGCAAATGTTAATTAATTGTTAAAAATGATTCTGCCTCTTGACTCGTCCCTTAGGTCAGTGATTAACTTCGCAGTCGTAATTGAGATTGCGCAATCTGCTCGGTTAACTGAAAAATTACAAAAGTGATTATGAACAACAAATTGTATAAAATTGGAGAGTTCTCGAAGCTATGCCGTGTGACGGTGAAAACGCTTCGCCATTACGAAAACCTTGGGCTGCTGATGCCGGCTCACATCGATGCTTCGACGGGTTACAGGTATTATCATCTTGGGCAGTCGGTGCGCCTCAGCCGCATTATTCACCTCAAGCGGCTGGGCTTATCGCTCGACGAGATAGCAGCAATGTTTGCCGAGGGCGACGACCGTCCTTGCCTCGCCACCATTCGCAGCAAGATTGCCCTCTGCCGAGCCGAGTTGGCACGATTGCAGCTTCAGCTGGCGCAGTTGCAGAGCCTCGAGCAACAATCCATCGAAAACGAACAACTTATGAGTGAATTTTCAATTAAATCGATTGATGCGCGCATCGTGGCAAGCCATCGCCGCATTATTCCTTCTTACGACCAGCTTGGCATGATTTGCTACACTGTGATTGGTCCTGAAATGATGCGCGTGGGCTGCACTTGTCCCGAACCGCAATACTGCTACACCGTTGAACACGACGCCGAGCACAAAGATGCCGACATCGACGTGGAATATTGCGAAGCGGTGGGCGAGATGCACCCCGACACCGACATCTTGCATTTCTATGAGGCGCCTGCCATACCTAAAGCGTTGTGCTACAGCCATCGCGGCGACTTTTCGCTGTTTGCCGAGGCAATGGCTCGCATTATGGAATACGTTGAGCAGCAGGGGCTGCAAATCGTCGGCAACCCGCGATTCAGCTACATCGACGGACCGTGGAACCGCGAGAATCCCGCCGACTACCTCACCGAGGTGCAAGTGCCTGTGAAGTGACAACACTGTAGCTTTTTCACCTGACATTATTCTTATCTACACGCCTCGAGGTTTTTGCCCCGGGGCGTTTTGCTATGCCGATTATTTGTTGTAACTTTGCGCCAAGCAAACTCTTCAGGGCAGGGTGAAATTCCCTATCGGCGGTATAGTCCGCGAGCCTGCGATGCGAGGCTGAATGCTTCGCGCTACGGCACGAACCGTTGCAACTACGGTACCGACAGTTACAGTCTGGATGGAAGAAGAATTTGGAGGCACTACTTTGCAAGCATTGCCGCATTGCACCCGATTGCGCTCGCGCTTTGGGCGCGTAAGGATGTGGGTAATATTGGCTGGCAGATGTGTGCCACACATCTTTTTTTCGCAACAAAAGCCTTGAATTGTGAGCCCCGATACTAACAATTTAATGCTTTTTTTTATGTCAAAATCAAAGAAGAATTATCTTGTTGCGTTGGGGGCAGCAATTCTGCCAGGTCTTGCCTTTGCCGCTGGCATTGGCGAGCAAATCCCAAGCAACACTCGCGAGGACGCCGACACGGTGCTCTCGCTGCAGGAGGTGACCGTGCGCACCCACTTTGCCGATGCCAACCGCACCCCGCTTAACCTCACCACCATCACACCGCAGAAAATCAGGCTGCACAGCACGGCGCCCAACTATGTGATGATGCTGCAAGGCATCCCTGGCGTTTATGCCACGGCGTCGACCGGCAGCTACGGCGACGCTTCGCTGAACATGCGCGGCTTCAAGCAGGACAACATTGCCATTTTGCTAAACGGCATTCCCATTCAAGGTCTCACCTCTGGCTCGATGTATTGGAACAACTGGATGGGGCTTGCCGATGCCACTCACAGTGTGCAGGTGCAAAAGGGGCTTGGCACATCGATGCTTGCCGATTGCGCCATGGGCGGCAGCGTGAACATAGTCACCCGCACCGCCACCGCTGTGCCGCACATCAATCTGGGCTTCAACATCAACGAGTGGGGCACAGCCAAAGGCAACTTTTCATATTCAACCGGCAATCTGGGCAAGGGCTGGAGCGCTAATCTGAGTCTGTCGTACGTCAAGGGGTCGGGATATGTGCAATGCACCGACGTGGAGACGCTGTCCTACCTGCTTTCGGTGAGCAAGTCATTCGGCGACGAGCACACGCTCACGTTCACTGCCTTGGGCTCGCCCGAAACGCACGACCAGCGCAATACCGAGCTGTCGGACGCCGAGGTGCAGCGCTTTGGTGCCGACTACAGCAAAAACTGGGGCTATCTCAACGGAAAACCGTATAGCATAGGCCGCAATCATTATTATAAACCCTATTTCACCCTTCAGCATGCCATGAAGGGCGAGCGCCTGAGCATGAACAACTCGGTGTATGTGGCTATTGCCGACGGCGGCGGTCGTTCAACCTACGCTGCCCGTGGTGCAACGCCGATTATAGGGCATCAGACTCCCGACGGCCACATCGATTTCGATGCCGTGGTGGCTGAAAATCAAGCAGCTGAAGCTTCGCAAAACATGATGATTGACTTCCTCTCGGGACACACGCAGGCCGGTGCCATCGCTTCGGCTGACTATGCCCTCGACGGCGGTTTCACGGCTTCGGCTGGTGTGCAGTATCAGTATTACGGCACATGGCAAAAGATGAAGGTGCTCGATTTGCTTGGCGGCGACTACTGGTATGACTCTTCTACCAACTCGCAACTCGTTGTTGGCGACTATGTTGGCTCACGCTACGGACGCACCACCCACCATGCATCGGCTTACGCCCAGATGCGATACGACGGCGCACGACTCAATGCCAACCTTGGCGTGTCGGTGTTCAACGGCAACTATCGCCGCAGCAATCACGTCACCGGCGAGCACTCGCAGTGGGCTCACGGCTGGGGCATGAGTCTCAAGGGCGGTGTGCTTTGGCATGCAACCCGGTCAATGGCGCTATACGTGAATGCCGGCTATAATTCGCGACTGCCTTACGCAGGGGTTTATCTGGCGTCGAGCGACCTTAGCGTCACCAACGACATCACCAACGAAAAGAATCTGATGGCTGAAGCCGGATGGCGTGCCAAGTGGCAAGGCGGCGGCTTGGAACTGTCGGGCTATGTGGCTTCGTGGCGCAACAAAACGCTCACCGTGAGCATTGCCAAGCGTGCCGATGAGGCTGCCGAAAAATATCAGGTGAAAGGGCTCAACGCCTTGCATCTCGGTGTTGAACTGAATGCCTATCAACAAATAGCGCCATGGCTGCGCCTCTCGGCTTATGCCATGACTGCTTCGTGGAAATGGCGCAACTCGGGCCGTGCCATCATCTACGATTCGTATAACGGCGACACGCTCAACGAGTTCACCATAAGTTGCGACGGGCTTCATGTGGGCGATGCACCGCAAAGCCAGCTCGGCGCCCAAGCCGATGTGCGCCTGCCTGCCGGATTCTACATCAATGCCTCGTGGCAGATGAATGCCCGTATGTATGCCGATTTCGAGCCGTCGAGCCGCACTGCCGACGACCCCGCCGATGCCTATCGCTTGCCCACCTATCATCTGCTCGATGCCACCATCGGTTGGACGGGACACATCACCGACGATGTGAACATCAACCTGTTTGCCACCGGGCGTAACCTCACCAATTCGCTCTATTTCGAGCGCGGAATCGACGGCGCCAACCACGACCTCGACACCTTTCGCGGCTATCCTGGCGCAGCCCGCACCATGAGCATCGGCATCCGCCTGCAATACTAACGGCAGCAACAGCACCGAGGCAAGGTTTTGCAAAAACCAATGGATTTGCTTAACTTTGCCTCGGTTTTTCTTGAAACGAGAGAGAAAGAAACACAAAACCACTAAGGGTTTTGCGAGTTGATATTATATGAAAAAGAATCAAAAAACATTCGTGAGCAACGCTAAGGCATGCACTTGGCGCCATTTCGACAACAAGGCTTATTCGGCATTCCGCAGCATAAGCCGCGAGGTGCGAATTGGCGTGCTGGCGGTGGCTACACTCGCTTCGGCAGGAATGGCTGAGGCATCGGTGGCAGTTGATGCCACTCAGGTGAGCACCGTGAGCGAAGATGGCTTCAGCCGCGAGCTCAACGAACTGGAGGTGACTGGAAGTCTCGCTCCAATCAATGCCAATCAGGCGGCGCGCATCGTCACCACCATTGGCCGTGAGGAAATTGCGCAGTCGGCTGCGCAGAGTGTTAACGACTTGCTCAAACTGGCTTTGGGCGTGGATGTGCGGCAACGCGGCGCCTTTGGCGTGCAGACCGACATCTGCATCGACGGAGGCTCGTTCGACCAAGTGACAATCCTGCTTAACGGCGTGAACATCGGAAGCCCGCAGACGGGTCACCTTTCAGCCGATTTCCCGGTTTCAATCAACGACATCATTCGCATCGAAGTGCTCGAGGGAGCCGCTTCGCGAAGCGTGGGCGGCAGCAGTTTCAGCGGTGCCGTGAACATCGTCACGCGTCCCGATGCCCAGAACCACGTTACGGTTAACGCGCAGGGCGGCCAGTATGGCACCTTCGGCGGCGGCGCTCAGGTGGCTGCCGGCAGCGACGCGGTGCGCAACCAGTTCTCGGTGGAATATCGCCAGAGCGACGGCGCCACGCAAAATAGTGCGTTCAAGCGCGGCAATGCCTTCTATCAAGGCACGTATTCGGGCGAGGAGGTGAACGTGGATTGGCAATTGGGCTATTCAAATCAGGATTACGGCGCTAACACTTTCTATTCGGCTGCCTATCCCAATCAGCACGAGCAAAACAGCCGCTATTTTGTGGCTGTAAAGGCATCAACCAAAGGAAAAATCAAGTTTGAACCAACCATCTACTGGACGCGCTCAACCGACCATTTCGAACTAATTCATGGCAGCAATGTGGGCGAAAACTTCCACCGCAGCGACGTGTATGGCGGTCGCCTGAACAGCTATTTCAATTGGGCTGCCGGCACCACTTCGTTCGGCGCCGAGGTGCGCAACGAGGGCATCCTTTCCACCAACCTCGGACGTCCGCTCGAGGAGAGCGAATATGTGAAGATTCCGGGCAAAGACGGCTTCTACGACAAGCGCGACAATCGCACCAACGTGAGCTACTTTGCCGAGCATAACATCTTGCTCAAAGATTTCACGCTGTCGATGGGTGTGGTGGCTAACATGAACACTGCGCTCGACAGCCGTTTCCGCTGGTATCCGGGTGTCGACCTCTCATATCGACCCGCCGACGGCTGGCGCCTTTCGGCTTCGTGGAACATGGCATTCCGCATGCCCACATTCACCGACCTCTATTATAAGAGTCCTACCACCGAGGGTAATATCGGACTTAAGCCCGAAAAAACGCAAAACGTGATAGTGGCTGCGCGCTATCAGTCGGCACCGTTCAGCGCCACTTTGCGCGGATTCTATCATCATGGCGTTGACATGATTGACTGGGTGATGTATGCAGCCGACGACATATATCATTCCACCAACTTCCGCCTCAACAACCTTGGCGCCGAAGTCACTGCCGACATCAACTTTGCCAACATCTTTAGCAGTCAAAACGTGCTGCAAACGCTGTCGCTTGGCTACACCTACATCCACCAGACACGCCACGACAACCAAGAGATTTTCAAGAGCAACTATGCCCTCGACTATCTGCGCCACAAGTTCACCGCCCGACTTACGCACCGCATCTTCGGTCCGCTGTCGGCAACGTGGAATCTGCGTTGGCAAGACCGCTTGGGCGGCTATTTGGAGTATGTCGACGCAAAGCCAACGGGCGAAATCGTGGAATATAAGCCATATGCCGTGCTCGACCTCAAGTTGCAATTCGTGAAGCCGCGCTACGAGTTGTGGGTGAGCGCAAACAACCTCACCGACCATACCTACCACGATTTCGGCAACATCCCGCAGCCCGGATTGTGGATTATGGCAGGCGGCAGCTACCGCTTCAATTTTTGAGATAATTAACCCTAAATATTAACCCATTGTGGCGCAGCCCGTTGCTTTTATGCCGGGCCGCGCCACAAGTTTTTCATCCACCGATGTGCAGATGGGTTAGCGCTTTATCACTTCGGCTTTGCCGCGTGAGATGAAGCGCACTGTCACGTCGGGTTGGCTGTCGTCGTCGGGCGTGCACGAGAATGCCATGTGGCAATCGCCTTCGGGAACCGCTGCTTTGCCTTTTGGCACAACGGTGCTCACGAGGTTGTAGTTTTTGTCGGTGATTTGTGCCGTGCCGTCGTGGTCGAGTATGAGGTATTGTCCGGCTTCCACCTTGCACTCAAATGAGATTACGCCGAGCGGTGTGGTGAAGCTGGGGTTGATGATTGCGCCGTCGCCCTCAACCTTCAGGCGGAAGGCAAATGCGCCTTGATGGGCGTTGACGCTCCAGTCGGCACCGCCTGGCTGCCCGGGCTGCAACTCGCCGAGTGAGCAGTGGTAGGGCTTAGTGATGATGATAGGGTAGAGGTTGAATGTGTGGTCATCAACTTTTTCGAGGTGCCATTCGCTGGTGGGGTCTTTTAGGCGATTCATCTGCTCGGGGGTGAATCGTTGTTCTTCGCGAAGCATATCCCAATTGCGTATGGCAGTGAGCAGTTGGTCGATTTGGCCGTGATTTTTCAGTGTTTTCACGTTTATGGTCATGCCATAACCGGCGTCGAAGCCGGCAGCCTCAGCGAGCGCCCATTCGAGGTCCTCGAGTGTGGTGCACTCAAATTTGCGGTCGGCAAGACGAATCAAGAACCAGCCCAGCATGCGCGGGAACAGGTTGCGGCGGAAAAATTCTTGATTTTTGATGCGGTTTTCCACTTGCCCCATGCGCATGGCTTCGCCCCACGGTTCACCCCAGTTCATGCGGGTGTGGAAGTGCCATCCATAGTGGTGCAGGCGGCTGGCGTCGTTGAGCACGTTGTGGTCAAGCCCCTTGGCAAATTTCTCAACGAAGCGCATTGCGGCGTAGATGTCCTGACCAGTGTAGCAGCAGCCTTCGAGTCCGTCGAACGAAATCTGGCGCAGCCCTGTGGCGTTGAATTTGTCAGCCAGCCGGGTGGCAAACTCGTCTTGAAGGGTGAGGTCTGGGAACAGGGTCTTATAGGGATAATCCCACAGCTTCCACAGCGGAGCCGATGCCTTGTGGGCGGCAGCAGCGGTGCCGAACGCGCCGCGCGTGCATCCTTCAAGAATCATGTTGTCGCCATCTTCTTTCACATTGCCAAATGTGATGAGTTCTTGGTCAATCATCATGGCGTTGAGCGACATTGGCACTGCAAAGAGGTGCGAACGGCGTATGCTGATGGTGGTTTGCGAAGCGTCGATGTTGCTGTTTAGCGTGAGTTTGCCTTGCTTGAGCAGATGCTCCGACGGCACCGGAGTGACGTAGGCATCGTTGGTGGTGGTGAAGTTGGTGAGGGTGTGCACACCCACGGCGATGCCGCGTTTTGCAGCCTTGTCAACCAGCGCTTTCACGCCCTCGTCGCCACCGGCAACAAACGATTTGTCCCAGTTGAAGTGCCCCCAGTCGGCAAACGGTCCGGAATGATAGATGTATCGGAAACCGGCGAGTTCCGACTTGTCGAGCACAAAATCGATGTCTTTCTCCGAGAAATTTGATATCAGATAGGAGCGCATGGCGCTTCGGGCTGTCTTGCCCCACTCGCCGTCGAACATGGGGTGCGGCAAACCTTGCTCAACCTCGATGTTGCCAATGCAGCTGAGCGCATCTTGCGCCTTGCAGCCGAACACCGCCACCTTGGCGCCTTTGATGAGCGCATCGCTGCCCTCTACAGGCAGAACCATTGCCTCCGACAGCTGGTTGACTTGACGATATTCGAGGCGCGAGCGGTTGCGGCAGTTGAGTTGGAATATGGTTCCGTCGCCGGCATCGACAGCCGCCAGCTGTTGGCACGACATCACGCCCACCGACAGTTGTGCAGTGCGTCCGTCGCAGCCGTACGACTTGTTGTAGCTCTCGACATATTCGGCAGGAAGCCCAGCCTCGGTCTTGATGTTAAGCGCTTGGAAGCCCAACGCCACGCCGTCGCCTTGCGCCACTCCAATCACGTCGCCCACCACTTCGTGGATGTTCACCTTTAGCGGTCCGAACACCACGGCGTCGTAGGTTGTGGGCACTTTGGTGACTTCAAACACCATGCAATGCGGCGTTTCGCTGCACTGCAGCCCTATGCGCCCACCGTCGGTCATGGTGAGCTCCAGCGCCTTGCCGTTGGCACGCATCTTGGTGGGAGTGAGCAGTTTGCCGCCGGCGCACGCCGTCACCAGCGCATAGTTGGGCGCGGCAATCAGTTCTTTGCCGTCGACTTTCACCGACGTGTAATATCCTTTTTCCGAAATGTTGATTTCAAGCAGTCCTGATTTTAACACAGCAGCTTGGGCTGTAACTGCCATTGCACACATCACAATCATGGCAATAATACTTTTTGCCAAACATTTAATTTTCATGAGTTTAGTTGGTTTAAAAAATATAGAGCGTAATACATTTTTTTTATCTGATTGCAAATTTATTGATATTGCTTCACATATCAAAATTTTGAAGCTGCGTAATTTGGCCGGAGCGATACATAAAAACGGAGACCGTCTGGGGCTGTGATGTTGCCCTGACGGTCTCCCAAGGGTTATGAATCAGCTTCACGCGAAGCTATGAGCATTATTTAATGATAACCTTTTCGGTGGTCTTGCCTTGACGGCGGATGTAGATGCCCGGAGTGAGGTTGTCGCCGCTCACGCGGATGCCTTGCAAGTTGAAGAATTCAACCGGAGCATCGACGTCGTCAGCCGAAACTGCGCTGATGCCGGTGGTGGTGAAGCTTTGGCTTGCAGGAGCTTTTGTTACGAAGCTGCTGTGACCCGGCAGAGCGAAACCTTTCAGCCATTCGTTGCTGTTGCCGCAGATGTAGATGTTTCCGGCAAGGTCCCAAGCAATGTCGTTGATATTGGTGCCGATGCCGTGAGTGATGGTCATCTGAGGTTGCAGGAATGGATTATTCTCGGCATCGTATTCAATGGCGTAGATGGTGAACTGAGTCTTAGAGCTCGACACTGCCAAATATTTATAGTCGGGCGAGAAGCGCAAGCCGCCGCCACCGCGCACCACGAGGTCTTTGTAGCGTTCCACACCTTCCGAATCGATGTAAACCAGAGCCGGTTGCTCGGCTGTTGGAGTGGCACGATATTGGCAATACCAGATGCCACCGCGGTTGTCGCGCACCACGTTGGTTGATTGTGGCATGATGGTGTATTTGTTGGTGAGGCCGGCAATGTTTTCGCCTGCGGTGAGGGCAGTTTCGTTGCCAAGCGCAATCACATCGACGCGGGCATTGTAGGTGGCTGAGAGTGTAAGCTTCGACAGAGCTGTGAGCTGCAGTTCGTCGCCCGAGCCTTGAATGTCGAGACCCACATTCGGACCGGTTACAAAGTTGTCGTCGGCATCAACATAAACATTCGATGAGTTGAATGTGAGGCCCGAAGTGAGCGATGTGAACCTGTCGGTGCTATAAAGGTCGGTGAAGTCCTTAGCATAGCAGATGTAGTCGCCGGCAGTGTTGCAGCGGGTGACGAAGATGCGGCCGTCGTCAGCCACGCGAACGCGAGCGAGGTCGGCGCCGTAAGTCACCCAGTTGTAGGTGAGTCCGCCCATGAATCCGTATTTGTCGGTAGCCGGGTTCTTGATTGGGCTCATCGAAGCATCGAATGCGTACAGACCGCCACCGATGCCGTCGCCGTTGGTGCCGCTGATGTAGGTGGTGTTTGTGGTTGCTATACCTTCGGTGCAATAGATGTTGCCAAAGTGTTCGCTGTCCATATTGTTGTCGATGTCTACGCCGCGTGGGTGATAGAAGTGATAACCGTTGATATATTCAGGAGCCGACTTGGCTGCGTATTCCACTGCCACTTGCCATGTGTTGTTGCCTTCGTTACCTTCAGCAATGAGGTCGGCAATGTCGATTACTTCGGAGTGTAAGCCGGCATCTTGGGCGCCTGTTTCGTGAGTCTTGAGCACGTTGCCGTCGGGGTCGTAGAGGGTGATGGTGGTATTGTTTACAGGAGCGTTGAGCTTGTAGGTTGCTACGAAGCAATTGTCCTTAACAACGCCTTCCAGACCATAGGCAAATGCGTTGGCGGTGCCGGTGGCAGGGGCGTAAACCGGAGCCGATGCTTCGGTCCACTGATACATCTTGCCATCCACGATGAGGCTCAGCACCAGTTTGGCGGCTGTAGGCACGTCGGTGGCGTCGAGTGTCACGTTGTGGCTGCCGTGAGCCGAAGCATATTTTGCAACCACAGGGTCGATTTCGCACTTCACGTCGATTTCCTTGGCTTCGCCGAAACCGTAGGTTACGTCGAAGAGCTTCAAACCGCAAACCGAGCCGTCAACCACGTTTGGAGTAACCATAAGCGAGCGTCCGGCAAATCGGAAGTAGTTGGCGCCCATGGCAGCTGCCGGAGCAAGCGTGTTGGTGCCGAGGATGGTTTCGGCAGCGGCGTCTTTATTGAACTTCCACTCCATTGGCGAGATGAGGGTGCCGTCGTAGGTGAAGTAAGTCTTGTCGCGAGGCGATACGTTCAGCTCGTAGGCGTCGTTGGTGGTGGTGACGTCGCGGTTGAACGCTGCGCTGCAGTTGGCGCGTGAGGTCGAAACCATGGCTCCGTCGGCGATGCTGAAGTTTGCCACACGCATTGTTTGCGCAGTTGCATTTGCACAAGTTGTAACAAAGTTACCTTCGGTGAGCGTGCCGCTATAGGTCAATGTGTTACCCACCATAGCGCGGTTGAAGTTGCCCGAGAATATCGAGGTGAACCACAGCGACGAAGCACCCGGCAGACCGGTGTCTTCATCTTTTTCCCACTTGTAGGCATTCATCGTGCCTCGGCTAACACCGTCGTTCGAGGCAACGCTTTCGCTGTAATGGTTCTTGCTGAGGCTCACGCCCACCAGCACGCCATCGGCAGTGAGGGCGATGTCCGACAGCTTGAGTTGACCGTTGGCTGGCAATGCGATGGCAGTCTTATCGATTTCGGTTACTGTGCCATCTTTCACTGCATAGACATACGGTTCGTTAGTCTCGTCGAGAGCAAGGATGTAAGTCACGCCGTTTTTCTGAATTTGGCGGCGGATAGTCTTGTCGGCAAGAACGTCGGCAGCCACGAGTTGGCTCTCGCTGGCTGTGCCCATGTTGTATTGCGAGAATAGGTGGAAGCCTTCGGCGCCTTCAACCGGGTCAGGATAGTTTTCATAGACGATTGTCGGCGGCACATAGCTTTCGCTTTCGAGCGAAACGCGTGTGTATGATGTCTCGGCAGGCTTTACAGTCACGGTTACTGCATCAGCCGGCTTATAGCCATCCATTTGCACTTCTACTGTGTAGGTGCCTGCAGCTAAGCCGCTAAACACGAATGCACCGTTATAATAGTTGTCGGTGGTGTATTCGCCAACAACGCCCTCGGCATTCTTCAGTGTCACCTTGGCGCCGTTGAGCGGAAGGTATTTGTCGTCGCTGGTGGCGTTGGCGGTGTAAGCTGCATCGGAGAATTTCTCGTGCAAGTCGCGCACGATGCCGTAGATTTCGCCTGTCTGCTCTTTTTGCAAGCCAAAATAGTCGGCAAGTCCTCGAGCGTAGGCAATGCCTTCAAGGCGACTGACGTCGGGGTTCATGGCGCGGTGGCGCGAGGGTTGATAGGTGTGGAAATAGCCTTCGGAAAGGAAACCCGGCACATTGTGGCGCAAAACACTCAGATAGGCGCGTGCACCGGTAGTGTTGTTCAAGCCCGAGCTGCCGTAGAAGCTAATATCGCCGCGCAAGTTCATGTTAGTCAGCGAGTAGGCAGTCCAAGGTTGATGCTCGTTGCCGTAGATATATTTCCAGCAAGCCTGAGCCATAGCCTTCGATTCGGCTTGGTTGTCGGTGCCGAAGTCGGTTACGTCAGAAGGCACGGTGCAGTTGTCCCATCCGCGATAGAGGAATAGCGGGAAGTTGGTGTTTGTGCCTTCGGTGGCAGCATTTGAGTGAATCGAAACAAAGCAGTCGAAATTGTTGTATTGCACCTCGGCTGCTATTTCGCTGAGCGAACGGTTGTAATAAGCCAAGTCGACAGGCACTTCTTTGCCATCGTTGGTGAGCTGTGTTGCAGTGCCGTTGTCGTCGTGATACGGGCCGGCTTTGCAGTGGCTCATCACAATGTTGTTCGACAAGTCGCGAGACGCGCCAATCTGCCAACGCTCAAGTTCGCTGCCGATGTTTAATGTGTTATCGTATTTCAAGCCGTATTCGCGCAGCTTGTCGAGCATTCCATAACCTTTATAGAGGTTAGTGTTACTCTCAAAGAAGCTCAGAGTGTCGGTGTTGAAACGCGTATATTCGCCGTGTCCCACCAGCGTGCACGGACGGTCGTTGGCTGTCCAGCTGCCATGACCCGGATTGATGTAAATACGCAATGTTTCAACATTTGTCTGTGCAAATGCCGCAACGCTCGCCACGAGCGCTGTTGCTATTGAAAATAAAATCTTTTTCATGGCAGACAATTATTTAAGGTTAATAACAAAAAGTTCGCCATTGGCGTCGACGTAAGCTATATGCTTGCCGTCGGCAGTGGTGCTCGGGAACATAGCAATCTTGTCGCTGTCGGTCACCACCTGTTTGGTGCCGCCCAGGTCTGAAACGATGATGCTCGACGAGGTGACAAATTCGCCATTGTCGCGGTCGTTCATACCCACCACCATGTCGTTGCCGAGCCATTTGGCTGCACGCAGTTCGCCAAGGTGCACGGGGTTGCTGCCGTCGATGTTGCAAACATAGCAGCCTTTAAACGCCACCCAATACACAATCTTTGTCTTGTCGGGCGACAATGCCGGCCACAGATAGCTTGCGCGGCCTTGCGGGTCGAGGGTTTTGGTTTCGCCGTTTACGCTCACAACCAAATGACCATAGTCGATGCCCACCACAATGTCGTTGAGGGCAACGGCAGTTTCCTCAAGGTTGCGTTGTTTCAGACGGCTGTCGTTAATGGCGAGGGCGGTCTTGCCGCTGAATCGGTAGCCCGAAATATGGCGGCTCGGGGCCACCAACTCAGTTTCGTTGCCGGTGGCAACATTCACGCTGTGCAGCGACGTGTAGCGCAAATTGTTCTTAGTGGTGATGCGTCGGAACATAATGTTCTCGCTGTCATCGCTGATTGACACGTCGAAACTGCTTGCATTGCGTGCAACCACGGTTTGGTTGCCTGTGGCAACGTCGATTTTGGCAATTCCGCTTCCCGAAGGGTCGGATGCCACAAAAAATTTCCCGTCAGGACTGATGGTAGCAGCCGACACCCGCACATTGTCGGGCAACGGCACTCGTGTGGTGGAGGCAACGTCGACAAGCTGTGCAAAAGCTGCCAAACTGCCACACATCAATGCTGCAGATAGTAAAATCTTTTTCATCTTAGGTTTTTTTTGTTTAAGGTGATTAATTGATGGTTTATTGAATAAAAATTATCTCTCTTGTAGCACAACAACCTTCTAAAAAAAGGTTTCGCGGTAAATTTACAACTAATCCGCTCATTCTGCAAGAATTTTCTGATTTAATTTGCAATTCGTGTAACCCAATGTTGACGGCAAGCGCAGCGATGACGGCTACAAAATAACGCCTATCTTCACAGACTGGCGTTAAAAGATAACAGAAAGTAACCTAAAAATCCCTAAACATTATGGCAAACCACTTGCACAACCGCGCGAGTGGTTGCAATTCGCTGGTAGTCAAATGATTATATATTGCGATGAAAGCGCCGAAGGTGCTTCACTATGCTTAACCGCTGGTGTAACGCAGCGAAACCTGCGGAGAAGCGAATCCCACACAATATATCGGCGTCGAAGACGTCGAACATTGTTGTGCCACTTCGAGGCACATATCTATGGCAGCACTCTTTCCGCAGGCTGCACCACTTTGTGGCTTGCCAGCGGTTAAGCATAGTTTGCCATCTCCGATGGCGCTACTTTGCCACGGCATCCCAACATCTGCGAGAGATTTCTCTGTAAACACTTGATAATCTGTATTATTAACCGCTCGACCGGTTAATGTTGTGTGGCAAGCAGGTGATTGTTATAGCCTGTAAACTGACGTACCGCTAAGCATATGCGGGCTCTGAGCTTTCGGCGAGAGCCCTTTGAGCGATTACGACGAATTATATATCTAAGCCCATTTGAATAATATTGTTTTTTGATTATGGTCGCATACAACGCAGCAAGGGGTGTGCAACTGCCATTCGGTTGCACACCCCTTGATATAGTCTGACGAGGTTGACGAAGCTTTTTTACAGGCTGTCGCCGAAGTCTTCTTTGAATTTTGCCACAAGGTCTTCCTGCCAGTGCCCGATTTCCTTCATGCGTCCGAAGAAGAAGCGCAGCACTTTGGGCTCCATAGTCCACTTCAGGCCGCCGATGATTTCGCGGTTGTCCCACACCCACTTCACGCGGTCGGCAACGTATTTAATTTGCGAGAGAGTGTAGACGCGGCGCGGCACGGCAAGGCGTTGCAATTCGAGTTCGGCATAACGTTCGGTGCCGTCGGGTTCGCGTTGTTCCGACACTGTTCCGCGCTCCATGCCACGGATTCCGCCGGCGATGTAGAGTGCGGCGCCAACGGCAGCGGCAGGATATTGGTTGTGAGGCATTTGCGGCACAAACTCCGAGCAGTTGAGGTGAGCGCCCAAGCCGCCGGCAGGTTTGATTACGGGCACGCCGTAGCTGTCGAGTTCGTTAACCAGATAGGCAATGAATTCCGGTCCTTGATTAATGTATTCCATGTCGAGCGATTCATACAAGCCTTGCGCCATAGCCTCCATTGAGCGCACTTCCATACCGCCGTAAGTGAGGAAGCCCTCGTAGAGCGGAATGTACTCCATCATCTCGTTGGTGTATTTCGGGTCGATGCTGGTGATGATGCCACCGCGCGAGAAGCCCAGTTTGCGCGCCGAGAAATAAATGATGTCGCATTTTGCGGCGAGCAGATGATAGATTTCGCGGGTGGTCATGTATTTGCATTGAGCTTCGCGTGTTTTCATGAAATACACGTTGTCCTGCAGCAGCGAGGCGTCGAGCACCGACTTCACGCCATAGTTGTGGCAGATGTCAGCCACGGCAAGTATGTTGGCAAGCGACACCGGCTGGCCGCCGATGAGGTTGGTGCCGGCTTCGATGCGCACAAACGCCACTTTTTCGGGTCCGTAATGCTCGATGGTTTCGCGCAGCAGGTCGAGGTCGAAATCGCCCTTGAACGGGTCGTCGCTCTGCGGGATAAGTCCTTTTTTCTGCACCACCTCAATCACTTCGCCACCCAGACGAGTGATGTGGGCTTTGGTGGTGGTGAAGTGGAAGTTCATTATTGCCACCATGCCGGGTTTAACGTAGGCTTCGGCAAGGATGTTCTCGCAAGCACGGCCTTGGTGTGCCGGAAGCACGTTGTCGGAGCCAAACACTTCTTTCACAGCTGCTTTAACGCGGTTGAATGTCTCTGAGCCGGCGTATGAGTCGTCGGCTTGAAGCATGGCTGCAGTCTGCAGGTCCGACATGGCATTCACACCTGAGTCGGTGAGCATGTCCATGTAAATATCTTTGTTTTGCAGCAGGAAGGTGTTGTTGCCTGCTGCCTGTATTGCTTTCAGGCGTTCCTCAACCGGAAGCAATGTGAGTTTTTGAATCATGCGCACTTTGTGCATCTCGAGTGGCACCTGATTTTCGGGCCGATAGAATTTCACTGCCATAATAGCTTTCCTTTAATTTTTGGGTTATGTATATTTAGTTTTATTTGATGACGTCTTTTTTGATGCCGATGCGGCGCTTTTAGCCTTGCATATTGTTGGCTGTCGACTTGCCTCTTAGCCGTTGCAAAATTATAATATGGCGTGCGTTTCGATGTGAACACTTTTACTGATTTTGCTACCATTTTTACTTATACAAAAATTTACTACCATATTTACCGACCAATATTACCGCATAACCTGCAATTTAGATTCTGTTCGGTCATACAGCACGATAATAGATAATACAAAAAAAAGCGAAGGCCGATTTAGTGTCATTTTGCTGAAATTAATTAACTTTGCAATGACAACAGTCTGATACCCTAAAACTGCAAATTTTTAGATAAATTATTTTATGCGTTTCATTTCGAAAATTCAAGATTCCATATCGAACACGAGCGGAAAAGTGGATGTTGCATCACTTGTTCGAGCATGGGCTAATATTCTCTTAGGATGTGTGTTAATGTCGATTGGCTATGCCGTGTTTATCAACCCATACAATATTGTTCCCGGAGGTGTATACGGGTTGAGCATTGTCATACACAACATATTCCCGTCGATACAGGTGGGCTATTTTGGCTATATGTTCGATATTCCGCTGCTCATAATTTCGCTGCTGTTGCTGGGCAGCAAATTTGGCGGACGCACGGCGGTGTCGGTGATTTTCACACCGTTTTTGATGAATGCCATCGAGCGGTATGCCTATCCTAATGCCGAAGCGCTGCGCACGCTCGACCCCTCGCAACTGCTTGGCGGAGTGGTGGATATGACCGACCACCTGATGCTGACGTGCATCATCGGGGCGGTGATTATCGGGCTTGGCTGCGGACTGATGGTGCGCGGTGGAGCCACATCGGGCGGCACCGACGTTATTGGCATGATAATGCAAAAATATCTGCACACGCCGTTTTCTTCAGCCATACTCATCTGCGATGGTACGGTGGTGGGCATTGGTTTACTGGTGATTGGCTTCGGCGTTGGTGTTGATGCCGAGGCAGGCACGTCGCCTTCGTGGCTGCTCTCGCTCTATTCGCTCATTTCGGTGTATGTGATTTCGCGCACGGTGGCGTTTGTGATTAGCGGTAGTGCCAACGACAAGATTATTTTTGTAATCTCCGACCTCGACATGCAGTCGCTGCACGACTATGTGCTGCGCGACCTCGACCGCACCGCCACGCTCATCAAGAGCCATGGCTTGTACACCGGCAACGAAAAAGAGATGCTGTTTCTGGTGGTTGACCGCCGCGAGGTGATGGGTGTGAAGCAGCAGATTCGCCAAGCCGACCCGCGCGCATTTGTGGTGGTGACCGACGCCTACGACATCTACGGCGAAGGCTTCAAGCCACTGCCCAAAGAAGGCGACATCAACCCCGAATGATGCTGCTTCGTCATCCCGCATGAAATTGTCACGGCAAACAGCTTCGGGCAATTGCATTTCTCAAGCATTTCAATTATCTTTGTGGATATACATAACTAAACTTTGAAATTAAACATCAAAACAAGATTATGAAAAAGATTTTTTCGGCGTTGGCTGTGGTTATGCTTTTGCTGTTTTGCGGTATGAGCATTGAGGCTGCTACACGCCTTGATGTGGGAACGTACAACCTGCGCAACAATCGCAACGACGATGCCAAGCAGGGCAACGGCTGGGATGTTCGGCGCGACGTGGTGGCTAAGCTGTTGCTTTTTCACGACTTCGACATTTTTGGCACTCAGGAGTGCTATAACGACCAGCTTGAGGACCTCAAGCAGCGCATGCCCGGTTACGACTACATAGGCGTGGCGCGCGACGACGGCAAGAAAGAGGGCGAATACTCAGCCATCTTCTATCGCACCGACAAGTTTGAGGTGGTGAAGAGCGGCAACTTCTGGCTCAGCGAGAACCCCGAAAAGCCCGGGCTGGGATGGGATGCTGTGTGCGTGCGCATTTGCACATGGGGATTGTTTCGCTGCAAGGACACCGGCAAGGAGTTTGTTTTCTTCAACTTGCATATGGACCACGTGGGCAAGGTGGCACGAGTGAAAAGTGCCGACCTGGTGCTCGAGAAAATCAAGCAAATAGGCAAGGGCAGACCGGCAATTGTCACCGGCGACTTCAACGTCGACCAGACTCACCAATCGTATGCCGAAATTGTCGGCTCGGGAATGCTTGTCGACAGCTACGACGTGGCTGAAATGCGATATGCCCTCAACGGCACTTTCAACGCTTTTAAAACCAACAATTTCACCGAAAGCCGCATCGACCACGTGTTTGTGTCGCCTTCGTTCAAGGTGAAAAAATACGGCGTGCTCACCGACACCTATCGCAGCCCTGTTGAGGAAGCGCAAGCCGACACCGAAGCAAATGCTCCGCAAGAAATCACATTCAAGCATTTCAAAGCCCGCACTCCAAGCGACCACTTCCCAGTGAAGGTGGTGCTTGTGTGCGACTGAGTTATTGTATATTAAAAAATAACACATAACTATAATCGTTGATATGAAGAAAATATTGTTACTGGCGCTTGTTGCCGTGTTGGCTATGCCTGCCTATGGCGCCAAAAAACAACGTAAGACTACAAAGAAAACTCAAACCGAGGCGACAATCGACACTCGCTATCGCGACGCCTCGCTGCCCATCGACCAGCGCGTGGAAATATTGCTCTCGCAAATGACCTTGAACGAAAAAGTGGGTCAGTTGCTTTGCCCGCTTGGCTGGCCTATGTATGAGAAAAAGGGCAACAAGGTCGACATATCGCCGCTGTTCAAGCAGCGCATGGATGCCCAGCCGCTCGGCTCGCTGTGGGCTGTGTTGCGTGCCGACCCTTGGACGCAAAAAACGCTGGTAACCGGCTTAAATCCGCGTTTGGCAGCCGAAGCGCTCAATAAAATTCAACGCTATGCAGTGAACAACACCCGTTTGGGAATTCCAATACTCATTGCCGAAGAATGTCCGCACGGTCACATGGCAATCGGCACCACTGTGATGCCAACAGCTTTGGCGCAAGCCAGCACATTCAACAAACAACTCATGCACCGCATGGGCGAGGTGATTGCCCTTGAGGCTCGTCTGCAAGGTGCCAACATCGGTTATGGTCCGGTTATCGACATCGCTCGCGAACCACGCTGGAGCCGCATGGAGGAAACTTTTGGCGAAGACCCTTATCTCACCGGCGTGCTTGCCACTCAGGTGGTGCGAGGCATGCAGGGCGATAACATCGCCGACGGTCGCCACGTATATTCAACACTGAAGCACTTTGCCGCCTACGGCATTCCTGAAGGCGGATTGAACGGCGAATGTGCCAACATCGGGCAGCGTGCCCTGCTCAGCGAATATGCGCCGCAATTCAAGCGTGCCGTTGAGGCTGGAGTGGGAACAATCATGACTTCCTACAACTCGATTGACGGTGTGCCCTGCACTGGCAACCGTTGGCTGCTCACCGACGTGCTGCGCAACCAATGGGGCTTCAAAGGATTTGTTTACTCCGACCTCCAAAGCATCGAAGGCATTGCCACAACTCACCGTTGCGCCGCCGACTACGAGGATGCCGGCGTGATGGCGCTGAAAGCCGGTGTTGACATGGACCTCGAAGGAAACTCATATAAGCACCTTGTCGACGCTTATCAGAAAGGCAAAATCACCGACGACGACATCAACCGCGCCGTGCGCAACGTGCTTCGCAAAAAGTTCGAAATGGGATTGTTTGAAAATCCTTATGTAGATGCTGCCACAGCCGAAAAAATCGTGCGCTGCGACGAACATCGCCAAGTGGCTCGCCAAGTGGCTCGCGAAGGCATAGTGCTGCTCAAGAACGACGGCATTTTGCCGCTTAGCAAGTCGCTCAAGCGCGTGGCTGTGATTGGCCCGAATGCCGATGTGGCTTATAATCAGCTGGGCGACTACACTGCTCCGCAGGACCGCAATGAACTGCGCACTGTGCTCGACGGCATACGCTCGCACGTGGCTCCCGGCACACAAGTGGTCTACGAAAAAGGATGTGCCATTCGCGACACCACACAAAGCAATATTGCCCACGCCGTGCAAGTGGCTAAGGAAGCCGACGTGACGGTGCTGGTGGTGGGCGGTTCGTCGGCTCGCGACTTCAAGACCGAATACATCTCAACCGGCGCTGCAAAGGTTGACGAGAACGCCACGCTTGCCGACATGGATTCGGGCGAAGGTTACGACCGCGCAAGCCTCAATCTGCTCGGCGACCAAGAAAAACTGATGTCGGCTCTCATCAACGCCGGCGTGAAACTGGTGGTTGTATACATCGAAGGTCGTCCGTTGAACATGAACATTGCCTCGGAAGGCGCCAACGGCTTGCTCACTGCCTGGTATCCGGGCGAACAGGGCGGCGAAGCGGTTGCCGACGTGCTCTTTGGCGACTATAACCCTGCCGGCCGTCTGCCTGTGGGCATACCGCGCAACGTAGGTCAAATTCCGGTGTTCTATTCTAAGCGTCCGTCGCACAACTACATCGACAGCAAGGCAGCTCCGCTCTATTCGTTTGGCTATGGCTTGAGCTACACTAAATTCGATTATTCCGACCTCACCCTCACACCCGGCGACGGCAAGGATGTGTATCAAACCGTTAGCTGCACAATCACCAACACCGGCAACTGCGACGGCGATGAGGTGGCGCAACTCTACATCCGCGACGAAGTGGGTTCGGTGGAAACACCGCACATGCTGCTCAAAGGGTTCCAGCGTGTGAGCCTTAAGCGTGGCGAAAGCCGTCGCGTGGAATTCCGCTTGACATTCGACGACCTTGCCCTCTACGACCTCTCGCTCAAGCAAGTGGTGGAACCGGGCACATTCAAGGTGATGGTGGGCGCTGCCAGCAACGACATTCGCCTGCGTGGCTCTTTCGAAGTGAAATAACTAACCATTAATAAACACCCTCTTTAATGAAGATGAAACGAATTCTATTTTTTATGAGTGCTGCCCTCATTGTGGCTATGGCTGCTAAGGCGCAACCAATCACCGAGAAGTTCGCACGGTTTCTGACCATTCCTAACAACTATGTGTGCTATCGCACTGCCGACAAAATCACTGTCGATGGCAAACTCGATGAGAAGTCGTGGCAAAAAGCTGCCCCGGTGGGCGCGTTTGTCGACATCAGCGGCGAGGGTTTCCCGACACCGCGCTATAACACTCAGGCGAAAATGCTTTGGGACGACGAATATCTTTATGTGGCTGCCGAACTCGACGACCCTCACGTTTGGGCTGACATCAAAACCCACGACGAAGTTGTTTATTATAACAACGACTTTGAAATTTTCATCGACCCGGATGGCGACACTCACAACTATTTCGAAATCGAAGCAAATGCCATTGGCACTATCTTCGACCTCGCCATCGAGAAGCCTTATCGCGCTCCTACGCCCACTTTCGTGCAATTCCAGTGGAATTGCCCGGGAATGAAGGTTGCAACTAAGGTGCACGGCACGCTCAACAACCCGAAGGACACCGACAAGGGTTGGACCGTTGAATTTGCCATTCCTCGTAAAGCCATCGCTCAGAGTTTCGACAACTATCTGAAAGCCGGCAACTACCTGCGCATCGGTTTCTCGCGCGTTGAGTGGCAATACGAATTGGTGAACGGCAAATATCAGCGCAAGAAAGATGCTTCGGGCAAGTATCTGCCTGAGGACAACTGGACCTGGGGCCCTACCGGACAGATTGCAATGCACATGCCTGAGCGCTGGGGCTTTGTTTACCTGAGCGACCGCACCGTGGGTGCTGCCGATGCCAATGTGAAGTTCACCTATCCTGCCGATTTCGAAATCGAACGCCTGCTGTGGGCTATGTTCTATGCTCAAGAGGAACATTTCAACAAGACCGGTCGCTATATGTCTACTGTATGGCAATTCGGACTCACCGACAAGGAGTGGGCTATGCTTCCAAAGGGCGCTAAGCTCAGCGTTGAAGCCATCAGTCACGATTACGAAATCACCGTCACTAAGCCCGACGGCAAACAAATCTACATAGACGTCGACGGTTATCTGCGTCGCCGCTAAACAACAAATCTCAGTATAAATAATTTCCCCCTGCCGAGCGTTGATTGTAGCGCACATCGGCAGGGGGATTGTTTTTTTGGGGATTACCGTACATTCAGCCGGAGGGCAAATGTACGGGTGTAAGGCGGAGTTTTATTCCACCACAACTTCGTCGATGAAGAACCACGAGGCGTGTCCAACGCCGTAGTGCCACGACGGGCACTCGATGGTGCCTTCAACCTGCGCCTTAACATAGCGGGCGAGAGCCGGTTTTTCAACCTTAAATTCAACGAACTTCACGCTCGGGTCGCGGTCCTCGGCACGGTAGTATTCGCCAAGCGGAGTGTAGGTGGTGCCGTCGGTCGACACCGAATATTTCACGCCCTTTGGCAACAGAATCCATGCGCCCAGCTGGTGCAGGCAGTCGATGCTCACGCTCTTGATTTGCGTTTCCTTGCCAAGGTCAACCACGAACTCGGCGTTTTTGCCTTCCCAGCCAACCCACGATTCAACGAAGGTGGTGCCGCCGTAAAGTCCGTCGGTGAGAGCCGTCTTGCCCAATTCGCCGTAGTTGCCCGAAGGCGCTTCGCCAAAGGTCACTTTGGCGCCTGCAGCCAAGTTATTGCCACGGCGTGCAAGATAGCGGGTGCGATAGAGCTTGCAATAGTCCACAGGGTGATTGTTGCGCTCGTTCACCGTAGGCACGTTGTATTCCTTCACTCGACTTTCAAACAAGTCGAGCCTTGCGGCAGTAGCGGCGGCATCCTTTATGCCGGTGGCGCGTTCTATTTCGAGCTGAGAATATTGCAGCGGCAAGCGCGAGAGGCGCACGCGGTCGAGGTATTTTTTATCGGCAGCCACTGCAGCTTCTGCCTTGTCGAACAGCTCGTTGTAAGCCTTCATGCAGTTGGCGTTGAGCATGCCGTCTTTATGTGTCACCGGCGAATCGTAAATCCACAGGTCCTTGCCGCTGGCGAGCAATGCGCCTTCAATCATCTTGGAGTATTGATAGATGTAAGGAGCCGCCTTGCCATAGTAGCCATTCATAAACGCCTGCATGAGCGAATCGCAGTCGAGGTTGGGGTTCCACATCAGCTTGCTCACCATGTAGGTGCGCATCTCGGCAAAGTCGCCGCCGCGAGAGCTGGCTATCTGCGAGAAATGCATGGTTACGTGGTTCTTTTTGAACAGTTGAATGTTTTTCTGCAGCACATGGAAGTTGGGGAACGGCGACAGGTAGTTGTCGAAGTTGATGCCGTAGTCCCACACAAAGATGTTGTTTGAAATCTTGCTCCAACCCTCAAGAGCAGTCACGAAGTCGCGACCCGAAGCGTTGTCGGTGAGGGGCACCTCGCGTTTGCAGTCGATGTCGCACAGCATGATGTTGACATTTGGCAGCGGTTTCACCTTCTTGGGTGGATGCATGGTGAACAGATAGGCAAGCGTGCTGAACTGCTTGTCGGGGAAACGCTGGGCAAGCTTGTTCATAAAGCGTATGAAGTTGCCCGAAAGAGCGCCTTCCTCTTTGTCGACCTTCTCACACTCCGGGCAATGGCAATTGGTGAAATTGCCGTCGTTTTGGCTCACCGAAATCATGGTCTTGCCAGGGTTGGCTCGGAAAATAGAGTCGATTTGCGCAGCCGCAGCCTCAAACACGGCAGGGTTGGTGAGGCACCACTGGCTGGCATGCCCCGGACGGCGTTTGCCATTAATGAACGAATAGTATTCGGGGTGCGACTCGCCATAACGGTCGGAAGGCAGAATGCGGTTGAACGTGTGCACCCAGTTGCCGCCGGCAAACTCATCTTTTGGCTCTTCCAAGCGGAACCACAAGCGATAAAGCGGGTCGGATGCCATCGAATAGTTCTGCGATTGGCGATAGCGGAACGCCGGATTCTCGTGATGGTTGGCAATCACGGGCAGCGTGATTGTGCTCATCTGCGGCACATCCAATGCGCCGGCGGCATAATAAGCCACGCCAAGATAGTTTTCGAGCAGAGTCACTACGCCGTAGATGGCGCCCTTGTCGCCGCCGCTGCTGATGTAGAGCACGTCGCCGCGGCTCTGCAAGCGGAAGCCATCCTCGGTGAGCCCGTCGGTCGACCCCTCGCCAATCACCACGTCGCCTCGCTTAGCCTTGCCGTCAACAATGTCGATGGTGGCGCCGCTGATGCGCTTCACAAAATCCTGCAGCAATTCGGCAGCCTGAAGGTTAACCGCATCTGAGCGGTCGGTTACTATGCGTGCCGTAGCCTTGCCTTTTTTCACGATAGTTTGTTCGGCTTGAGCAATGCCCGGCAAGAGCATCGCTGCAAGAATGATGAATAATGTACTAAGTAATGTCTTTTTCATGTCGCGACAGTTCTGTTTTGTTATTTTTATGGTTATGTTGCAAAAATGCCAATTACAGTTTCTGCAAAATTACTGATTTTTGAGAGAACGGCAAACACAACGCCCCTCATTATGCCTATCAGCCATTTGATTCTTAAAAAATTGAGGGTGTTGTGTAAAATTTACGCAAAATAATTTGGAAGATTCAAATTTGTTATTTACTTTTGTGGTGTAAATTTTACACAAGGCGAAATTTTACGGAAAATTTTGTTGTAAGAAGATAGGTTACTTAGTTATTTTTCTTCTATTAATATAAGGAAAGCAATTGTAGAATCTTTAAAAACGAAAACGATTATGAAACGAGTTAAAAACAACGCAACCGTTGAGGTTATGGGCGTGAAGTTTTTCGGCATAAGAGAAATGATTAGATATGCCAGAAGCGAAAGACCAAAGTATGGTGTGTATGTTGGCGAGGACTCGGAGCGTTATCCGTGTTTCGATTATGAGGACTATGCCACAGAGAATCGCTATTACACCAACTTGGTGTTTGCCGATAGCAGGGAAGAGCTTGAAAGAAAGTTGAATAGACTGCGAAGCATGAATAAGCCCTCATGTAATTACAACAAGCTCACTGCCAAGCTTCACCCGATGGCATATTGGAAGGGCGACAACGACGACGATGTGATTTTCACCGAGGAGGGTGACGACGAATGATGTGGCGTGGGTTTGCAATTTTTGGTGCCCTTGTGAAGATTTAGTATTGAATAATTTGTGGTTATAATAAATAAAATAACAGAATATGAGCATTACCGACGAAAATAAAAAGTATTGTTATAAGTATCCGCATCCGAGTGTCACCACCGATTGTGTCATCTTCGGTTTCGACGGGGCAAAGTTGAATGTGCTGCTGGTGCAGCGTGGCATCGAACCCTACAAAGGACGATGGGCTTTTCCGGGCGGTTTCATGCAGATTGACGAGAGTGCCGAGGAGGGTGCGATGCGTGAGTTGCAGGAAGAGACGGGCTTGAAAGGCGCTTACATACGCCAATTTCACACCTTCACGGCCCCTGACCGCGACCCTCGTGAGCGCATCATCACCATTGCCTACTATGCCCTGGTGAGGATGCAGGAGGTGAAGGGCGGCGATGACGCTGCCGATGCGCGGTGGTTCGCTTTGGACGAGGTGCCGCATTTGGCTTTCGACCACGACCAGATTCTGCGAAAGGCTGAAAAGGCGTTGCGCCATCAAATTCATTTCGAACCCGTGGGCTTTGAACTGCTACCCGAGGAGTTCACAATCAAGGAATTGCAGAACCTCTACGAGGCGATACTTGATGTGCGTTTCGACCGCCGCAACTTCTACAACAAGATGAAGCGCCTCGGGATGCTTGAACAGACCGACGAGACCGTTAACCCATCGCAGAAGAAAGAAGCCTTCCTCTTTCGCTTCAACAAAGCGAAATACGATGAGCTGAAGCAAAAGGGATTTAGATTGGAGTTTTAACGTAAAAGATTGCAACTATGGACGACCGACTCAAAATTACTCCTTCAACAGTAATTACAAGCATGCTTCTGAAATTTCTATGCAGTCATTACCATCAAGCATTATGTTATGGCAATAGACCAAGTTGTATGCCGAAAATCCGAATCAGATATGTAGAGGATAACGGAAAATTTGGTTATGCAGAGTTTGGTGATTTCTTCTTTTTTTCTGACGATTTATATGTATGGAAACAGGAGGATGAATATGCAGATGACCACAGTAAAGATGTTGTTGATGGCTTATTTAATGAGAAATGCACAAGACAGGGATACGCTTGCAGGTTCCTATATGCAGGCGCAGATACAAATTATGTCGACAGCAATGGAGAGCATATTTTTGTCGGCGATGTGATAGAAATAAAAAAAGAAGAACAAAGCGAGACCCAGTTGGCACTTGGCTACTTCCCTTATGATGAGCATGAGGATATGAGGTATTGTTTTGTGCTGGATAATCATTCGCTTTCTCTTGAAGATTGTGTCGGCAGAGAAGACTTGCGTCTCACTCGCATCGGAACCACTTTCTTTCAGCTGAGTCCACATCATGAGACAGAAGACATGAACCAAAAAATTCGAGACTTCAACGGCTGGAATGACACCAATGAGGAGCACGAAGAAAAGGTGCTTATGGCGAGATACACACCTAATTTCGACCAAGAACCTTGGAAATACCATGGGCTGGAGTTATTGGGTGCAGAATTTAACTGGAGATAACGACAAACCAAATCGCATTGCTATATTATGGAAAGAAAAGATTATATAACAACTATACAAGAGCTGCTAAAAGGCAGAAATGAAGAGTTCGACAAAGCGGATGTAAAACGAATACGCATGATTCGCCACAAGGATTCACGCAAAGAAAAGATTATTAGTGGAAAAAGCTTTGAGATGTCTCTCTATGATATTTATTTGTATGAGAACGAAGCCTTCTTGACTTACCAAAGTGAGCAACTGGTAAAAAAGTTTGAGAACGTGGATTATCTTGTCTCGTTCATAGGCGAGGAAAGTACTTCATCAAGATTCGTTGGGGTTTACAAGAATAATGGTAAACGTCAAATGTTATCTGACAACCAAAATGAGGCTTATGCAAGGTTTGACATTCAAGAACTTCCTGGTTTTGAATTACTCAAAGAAAGAGTGGTTATTGATTGGAACAATCCGATACAATGGCTGCAACACTACAATGAAATGCCGGTTATCCGCATTGATAGGGGATTGATGGAGAATAATCTGCCAGTATTTGTGAGATATGAGGACGTCGTGTTGAACTACACTCAATTGCAGGCAATCATTAATAGCAATAATCCTGAGTGGAAGTTAAGATTAGAAAGTTGCAACTGCATCTACATGATACTTGACAAAGGTACTGGGAAACAATATGTTGGCTCCACATACAACACCAAAGGAATCTGGGGAAGATGGAGCGATTATGCAAAAAACGGGCATGGCGACGATGTGGAACTAAAGAAATGTTTAGAAGCAGACCCCAAATATGCGGATAAATATTTTCAATGGTGTATTCTTGAGACTTTGCCAATCAAGATACTGCAAGACCAAGCCATTGAGCGCGAGTCGCTTTACAAACGTAAGTTGGGTACAAGAACACATGGACTCAACAAGAACTAAGAAGCCTTCCTCTTTCGCTTCAACAAAGCGAAATACGATGAGCTGAAGCAAAAGGGATTTAGATTGGAGTTTTAACGTGAACGAAGCAATAAGGCATGGTTTATAATGATAATGTTTTCAATGAAGAATCTTTCCATAAATTGATAGCAACAAAATTGTCGGATATCAGTTTGCGTGAGGACGGCATCGTAAATGCTTGCAATAAATACATTCAATTTTTGGGATGGGAAAATGGTGGCGCTCATTTCAGAATTTTACTCAATGAATGGATATTTGACAAAATACTTGTAGCTCATGAAGGTGATTGGACAAGCGAAGAAGGGATGTTGTGTCATCCTCCTTACAAACGCTATGAGGAAGTGCAGGAAAAATTTGGGAAAGGACTTGTTTTCCGGCAAAAAGGATTCTCAACGGTTAACAACAGGAGTCTTTTTCTATTTGATATAGATAAGACAAGTGATGAACACATACTTGCTGTTCCACCAACGGGTGAAGAAATATATTTTGAAATATATGGGATAACCAAATCGGGTGATTTGGTGTTATTTGTAGAAAGAGAATTATAAATGCAATATTATGTTAGGAGCAATCATAGGCGACATTGTGGGTAACACCCGCGAGTGGCACAACATAAAGACAGAGGATTTTGAACTGATTCCCAA
>JBJECZ010000032.1:0-43612 GCA_051871555.1 Muribaculaceae bacterium
AATGAATTCCATTTTCATCCCCTTTGGCGAAAGCCGTTCATGTCCGTTTCATATTCTTATTGTCCCTTTTTTGCGTAGTTGAAAAACCGAACTTTTCGCCCAAGTTAAATCAGGCTGCCCTCGTCGCTCTCAGCCTCCTCGGAAGCTTCAATCTGTTCAGCCTCGCGAGTGATTGTCTTCAGCGAATCGCCCGGCAACGTCTCGGCACCAAGCACGCGCGGCGCCAGATTGATGGTCTCTACAAACGGGCGGTTGCCAAGGATGTGCTCGGTGGTGAAAGTGTCGCTCGTGGGGTTCACCATCAGCCACAGGTTGAGCAAAATGCTGAAGATGAAAAAGTACTTAAACAGGCACAGCGCCGAGCCGCCGATGTTGTCCACGATGCCCAGATGAAGCATGCCGATGACGCTGCGCAAAAACATGCCAGCCACACGCACGCTAAGCGAGATGAGCAGAAACAGCACAATCACAGCCACAGCATGAGTGGTGACGCTTGCCAGCGGCCACTCGGCTGCGCTCGGCATCACCGTGAGCAGGATGTCGGTGGCAGTGTCGCCAAACATGTTGCAGGCAATAATGCCCAAAATATAGCCCACCAGCGAAGTAGCTTGCCTCACCAATCCGCGCATGTAGCCTATCACTACGCTTGCCACAAAAAGCAGCACTGTTATAGTATCAACAAATGTCATGTCGGTTTGTTTACATTTAATCGTGCAAAATTACTAATTTTTGCGCAATTACCCGTAACTATCCCGCCATAACTTGCCCCTTTCCCCCGAAAAACCGATAAATAAACTAAAACAATCATTGTGCTATTGCCATCTCCGATGGCATGATTGCCACCCTTGGGATGCTATGATTTCCTATAAATCCAATGAATCTGCGTGAGGCAAGCGCTTTGTTTTGCGACTTCTGCGGATTCTGCGAGAGATACATCGGTGCATTGCGCTACACATATTTTTTGCTGGAAGGAGAAAAATTTCAACAATTTTCGCTACATTTGTCAAAACGCGCCGAACGAGCGCACTTCTGTTTAACCCTTTGCAAATCATTATGAACCTGTCAAAACCGACCAAACGCCCATTACGAATCATTTTTGCCATCGCACTCACTTGCTGCATGGCTCAAGCTTATGCCAACCAAAGTAAGCTCAAGAGCTTGAATGCCAGCGAGAAAGTGGCTGTGGTGGTCACTGAGGACCACAGCACCGATTTCGATTTCAACAACGTGACCATAATCGGCTTTGTTGCATTCATGATTTCGCTGGGTTCGTTGGTCTACACCTATAAGTCGTATCGGTCGCAACGAAGCACCGAGGCAAACACAATGAATGTGCCAATCGAGCACCAGCGCAACAAGTTCAAGGACCTGTCGCGCCACACCTATCGCAACTTGGTGTGCACCTTTGCTGCCGCCATCAAGTTTTTCGACCCTGCCAACGGCGAAGAACAGCACCGCCTCGCCTACCCCTCGGAAAGCAATCTGCTGAAGCTGAAAGTGCAGCCCGAGGATGTGGTGATGGAAATAAACCCGGCAATGGCGGCTTCGGTGTCGGAACTGAGGTTGCTGCTGCGTAACTATAACATCGAAATAGAGGTGGCTTCGAGGCACCTGTCGAGGCAAAACATCAGCGACAGCGCCATTTATCAGGATTTCGACAACCTGCTGTTCAAGCCGCTCTATTTAGTGATGTGTGCATATAAATTGGAAAACGACTTGGTGAACCTGTCGCAGAAGAAAAAACGTAATGAGAGCAACAACATAAACAAGGAGCTGCTGCACCGCACCCTGAGCACTATTGTCCAGGAACATTTCTCGAAGATTATTTTCGGATTGCGCAACTTCATAAATAAACCCGAATTGCACCGACACATCGGCAAGCTCGACGCTTCAGGCGAATCACACTTTTTTGGCGTGGACCACACCGGTGCCAAGAATCGCTCAATGAACACTCTGTTTGAAAAAATCTACCCACTCGACGCCGCTTCAATCCCTGATTTGCAGTTTATAATGAAATCGAAAAAAGCAGCCAAGCCCACCGAAGGCGTAATCACCTGCGAGTTAGAAGAAGTAGAATACACCTCGCTTTGCAAAAACATTAAGGACATTGTGGACTACATCGACAGCATCAGAGCCAGCCACCCCGAGGTTTACAACGAATTGGAAGCCTACGCAGCCATGGCGGAAGCATTCGGCTCGTCGTTGAAAATCAATTTCTTGAGGTTTTTCGATATTGCGCTGCGCTTAGATGCCATTGTTGAACTTCGAAACATTGGCATGGTCAACTACGATTGACCGACGGCTGCGGCACTTTTGCCGGGGCTTTAGATAAATTTGCAGTCGTAACGTGAGCCTGTCATGTTGTAAATCAAACAAAAAACTCGTATTTTTGCATTTTGAAACCCGGCAATGCCGCCGATGGCGCAATTCGATGAGTCAGCGGGCTGCAATGCACAACGAGGCAAAAGCGAAACAAGATAAGCAGCATTATGAAAATATTTACTACAAAAGAGATACGAGAGATTGACCAATTCACAGTGGAGCACGACGGCGTTCCAAGCCTGACACTCATGGAGCGAGCAGCAACGGCAGTGGCAGGCGAAATCATGTCGCGGTTCCGCCCCAACAAGCGCATTGTGGTGTTTGCCGGGTCGGGCAACAACGGCGGCGATGCCCTCATCGTGGCACGCAAGCTCTACGAACAGGGCTACAACCCCGAGGTGATTTTGTTCAACGTGCGCTCGTCGCACCTCTCAAGCTCGTGCGAGCAATGCCGCAACACCCTTCAGCAGCTGCCCGACCTCAACTTCACCGAGGTGGTGGGCACATTCATTCCGCCCGAACTGGGGCCAAACGACGTGGTTGTCGACGGGCTGTTCGGCACAGGGCTGCGCACGCCCATCAATTCGGGTTTTGCTTCGCTCATACGCTACATCAACGAGAGCGGTGCCTACACCATTGCCATTGATGTGCCATCGGGACTCTGCGGCGAGTGGAACAGCGGCACGCCGCGCAACAACATCATTCGCGCAAGCCTCACACTGGCATTCCAGTTCAATCGTCTGGCATTCTTCTTTGCCGAAAATGCCGAGTATATTGGCGAGGTGAAGGTGCTCGACATCGAGCTAAGCCCCGAAGCCATAAGCAAGACGCGCAGCGATTTCTATCTGATTGAGGACGACGACATACGCGGCATGATTAAGCCCCGCAACTTGTTCATCAACAAATACGACGCCGGCACAGTGCTGCTGGTGTCGGGCAGCTACGGCATGGTGGGAGCCGCCATTATGGCTTCGCGCGCCGTGATGTGTGCCGGTGCCGGACTGGTGACGGTGCACGCGCCGCAATGCGCCTTCCAGCCGCTGCAAACTGCCGTGCCCGAAGCGCTGTTTGAGGTTGACCGTGGCGAATACTTCACCACCCGCATCGAGCTGAACCACAACTACGGCGCCATTGCACTGGGTCCGGGCATGGGCACCAACGAAAAAACCATCGAGGCTCTCGACCTGTTCCTGAAGAACTGCCATCAGCCCGTGGTGCTTGATGCAGATGCGCTCAACTGCATAGCCAAGCGCCCGATTATGCTTCGCAACATACCCATGGGGTCGGTGCTGACGCCTCACGCCGGCGAGTTCGACCGCCTGTTTGGCGCCCACGGCACCCAAGAGGAACGCTTGCTTAAAGCCATCGAGGTGTCGAAGCTCTACGGATTCACCATCGTGCTCAAAGGCCACCACACCATGACCGTGCGCAGCGACGGCAAAGTGTACATCAACCGCTCGGGCAACCCCGGCATGGCAACCGCCGGCAGCGGCGACGTGCTCACCGGCATCATCACCTCGTTCATTGCACAAGGCTACGCCATCGACTGGGCTGTGGTGATGGGCGTGTATGTCCACGGGTTGGCTGGCGACCTCGCCGCCGAACAACACGGCGAAATTAGCCTTATGGCAAGCGACATCATCAACCACATCGGCAAAGCCATCAAGAGCATCACCGCTCCGCGAGGCTGAACCGACCGCTGCATCGGCAGCCAACACTAAATGATTTTTTACAATCTAAGCAACACTAAATAAGTCATCGAAATATGAAAATTCAAGGATTAATTCTCGCTTCACTTGCCGTGGCAGTATGCTCAACGGCGGCAAGTGCACAGTCAACTCAGAAATTCACGGCTGCAAAGCACAACGAATATGGTTTGACCTACAGCCTGCCCACCACACACCTACGCGTAACCGTGGAGGCAGAAAAAACAGTGAAGAAAGCCGGTCCGTTCTATCAATACGCAAAAAAATATCTGGGCACCGACGACGTTGTCACCAAGGACAGCCAAGAGTGGGACCTCAAAACCGTCGACGTAGCCTCGTATGGCGTGCCAAACACCCAGAAGCAATATCTCATGCAGTTCAAGCCCGGCTCGAACGTGTATGTGACAAAATCAGCTGACGGACTGCTGCTGTCGGTGAACACCGAGAATGTGCAGGCACCCGAGCAACCGCGCAAGCCTCAAGCCGAGAACCCATCGGTGCTCGACGACAACGCCTACACCTTTGCCCTGCCCGGCGAGATGCTGGTGAGCGCTTCCACAGCCAAACGCGCCGAGATTGCCGCCCAGCAAATCTATAAAATTCGCGAAAGCCGCACCAACTACGCCACCGGCGAAGCCGACCAAATGCCGCCCGACGGCGCTGCCATGAAATTGGTGCTTGAGCAACTCGATGCTCAGGAAAAAGCTTTGTGCGCATTGTTCGTCGGCACTGTGCAACGCAGCACCGAAATCAAGCAATTCGACTTCGTGCCCGACACCGTCGACACCAAAAACCAGGTGCTTTTGCGCATCAGCAACTTCAACGGCATCACCGACGCCGACGACCTCACCGGCGAACCGCTATACGTGACAATGAACGTGGTTGAACGCGGCGAACTACCTGTCGACGAAAAAGGCATAACAAAAAAGCTGCCTAAGGGCGCCGTGGTCTACAATATGCCAGGCAAAGCCCGCTTCACATTCACCTACGAAGGCAAAAAGGTGGCTGAACGCACATTCGACGTGGCTCAACTGGGCGTTGAGTTCGGTCTCGACCCCAACCTGTTCAGCAGCAAAAAGGCTCCGTCGTTCGTGAAATTCTATCCCGAAACCGGTGCCGTGAAAGAAATCGGCGCAGCCGAAGTGCCAGAGCCCGAAGGCAAATAAACCACCATTACCGATTACATTCGATTGATTATCAGCATCGTTAACCGCTTGTGCGGTTAACGATGCCGTTTCATAATCTCTATTCACAGAAAGGCACATGAGAGGCGTTGTAGGGGCGCAGCGTATATGCCCGGCAACAACGTGACATAATATGCCCATTAACATGCCCAATTCGCACATTTTTCCATTTTATTGGTCCATTTTTCTCACTATATCAGATAAATGTATTACCTTTGCACCCGAAAACAATTAAAAGGTATATTTGATAATGAGTAAAAAATTATTTTTAGGGTTAGCAATCGCTGCCATCAACACGTTGAGTGCATTTGCAGGCGGATTGCTGACAAACACGAATCAAAACGCATCATTCCTGCGTCAACTTAGTCAAGAAGCCATCATCGACATCACAGGCGCCTATATGAACCCTGCCGGTGTGGCATTCCTCAACAACGGTTTCCACCTGAGCCTAAACGTGCAAAGCGCCTATCAGGACCGCGACATCACCACCACCTTCCCACTCTTTGCCTACAACGTGAACAACCCTTCGGCAACCCACAAGTTTGAAGGCGAAGCCAAGGCACCGGCAATTCCAAGCTTCCAGTTGGCATACGTTCACGACCGTTGGAGCATCGTTTCGTCGTTTGCGCTGATTGGCGGCGGCGGCAAGTGTGAGTTCGACAACGGCCTCGGCACATTCGAAGCGCTCTATGCAAGCCAAATCTATTCGTCGGTAACCTCTTCACTCAGCCAAGTGAACCAAATGGCAGGTCAAATGTATGGCGTGCCGGGCACACTCGCGTTTGGCGGCTACGACCTCAATGCTTATATGAAGGGACGCCAATACTTCTTCGGCCTCAGCGTGGGCGGCACCTACAAAATCACCGACAACATCGCAGCCTATGTGGGCGTGCGCGGCGTGCTTGCCAACTGCAACTACAACGGCTGGGTTGAAGATGCTTCGGCTCGTATCGTTGCCGGCACTTCGCCGGTTGACGCTCAACTGCTGCCAACAGTTCAAGCCCAAGTAGATGAGCAACTTGCCAAAACCGACATCTCGCTCAACACCGACCAAACAGGCTTCGGGTTGGCTCCAATTATCGGCATCGACTGGAAAATCAACGACCAATGGAACGTGGCAGCAAAATATGAGTTCAAAACGCGTATGCGCCTCAAAAACAAGAGCGAGATGAACGACTACGCAAGCGCTTTGTCGCAAACCAATGCCGTGCTCGGTCAGTTTGCCGACGGCAGCAAGGTGGCAAGCGATATGCCTGCATTCTTCTCGATTGGTGCTCAATACTCGCCAATCAGCAGCCTGCGTCTTAATGCCGGTTATCACTTCTACGACGACCGCCACGCCACTCAATACGGCGACAAGCAGAAACTGGTGAACAGCGGCACATTCGAAGTGCTTGCCGGCGTGGAATACGACATCTGCAAACTCGTCACCATCTCGGCTGGCTGGCAAACCACCAACTACGACCTAAGCGACGAGCACATGAACGACCTCAGCTTCACCACCTCGAGCAACAGCATTGGCGGCGGCGTACGCATCCACGCCACTCAACGCACCAGCATCGACCTCGGTTATATGCAAACTCTGTACAAGAGCCGCGATGTGGCTACCCAAACTGCTGCCGGCGTGAAAAACGACCACTACTATCGCACCAACCGCGTGATTGGCGTGGGCGTGAACATCGCATTCTAAACCGCCTTGTTCTTTCTAATGGCAGCAGCCATTTGGGAAAAAGGCAATCACAAAAGAAGCTTAAATAAAATTCAGTTACGGGAAAATACTTACTGAATTACATTTATTGAATAGTGATTTTATCATGGGAGAGCACTCACTTAAATGCTCTCCCTTTTTCTTTTTTGCAAACAAAACAACGATTTTTAACGCCAAAATGATAGATATTTTACCAAATTTTGTAACAAATTTTACATTTTTTGGCATATTTCTTTCATTTTTAGCAACAAGTGATTATATTTGCAGCGAGAGAATAAATAGGTATAATAACAAATCATTGAAAAAACTCAATCAATTTCAAGAATGAAAACAAAATCAATTTACCTATTCATTGTTTGCCTACTCACAGGAGTTTGTAGCGCGATGGGGCAAACAATGAAAGTTTCCGGCACAGTATACAGCTCCGATGGGCATAAGCCGGTGATAGGCGCTACGGTGCTCGTAAAAGGCACAAAATTGGCAGTTGCCAGCGACATCGACGGCAACTTTGTGATTAACAACGTACCCGCCGGCGCCAAGAGCGTGGTGGTGAGCTACGTGGGCATGAAAAAAGCCGAGCAGGCAATCAGCCCGTCGATGGAGATTGTTCTCACACCCGACAGCGAAGTGCTCGACGAAGTGATGGTGGTGGCTTACGGCACCGCCAAGAAAAGCAGTTATGCAGGTTCGGCATCGCTCGTGAAAGGCGACGCCCTAAAGGACATGCCAATCACCACATTCGAAAATGCCCTCACCGGCAAGGTGGCTGGTCTGCAAGTGACTTCGTCAAGCGGACAGGCAGGCTCGGCACCAAGCATACGCATACGAGGCAACGGCTCGATGAACGCAAGCAACGAACCGCTTTATGTGATTGACGGCGTGCCCGTGGTGAACGGCGACGTGGGTCAGATGAGCGGCTACACCTATAGCACCAACAACGTGATGAACTCGCTCAACCCCGAGGACATCGAGTCGATTTCGGTGCTGAAAGATGCTGCGGCATCGTCGCTCTACGGTAGCCGTGCTGCCAACGGCGTGGTGCTCATCACCACCAAGAAAGGCAAGCAAGGCCGCCCGGTGGTTGCCCTGAAAGCTTCGGTGGGCTTCACTCCAAGCTGGGCTACCAAGAACTACGAGGCGGCAAGCACTCAGGAACAAGTGAACATGCTCTACACCGTGTTCCACGACTATCGCACATCAAACGGCCGCACACCCGAAGCCGCCAACGAATATGCACTGAGCCAGCTCAACAAAAAGTTCAATAAACACGGTTATCAATTCTCAACCGAAGGCACAGGTGCCTACGAGAACGTGATAATTAGCGAATACAACAACTCGGGCCGCGCCAACCGCTATTTCGATTGGGACGACGCTTATTTCCGCACAGCCGTGTTCCAGACCTACGACCTCAGCGTGAGCGGCGCCAACGACCGCACCAACTACTACACCTCGCTGTCGTACACCAAGGACGACGGCCGTGTGAAGACCAACAGCTTCGACCGCATCAGCGGCCGCGTGAACGTGACACAGAAAGTGGGCAAATGGCTCGACTTTGGCACAAACGTGAGCCTCAGCCGCACCGCCAAGAGCGGATATAACGACACTCGCAGCACCGGCGCAAACCTGTTTATGCAGACCCGCAACCTGCTGTGGGGACTCTATTGGCCTACCGACTACAGCACCGGCGAAGAATGGACCAGCCGCTATGGCAGCTACGCCTACAACTCGCTCTACTACAACAAAGAATGGGAAAACGAAAGCGTGAACAACCGCATCTCGGCTGTTGAAACCCTCACGCTGCACCTCTACGAAGGTCTCGACCTCAAGAGCATCTTCTCATACGACAACACTACGGTGAAAGACCACATCTATTATAGTGCCAACCACTTCAGCGGCGCCGCTGCCGGTGGCGAAGTGCACGAAATGCGCACTGTTTACGAAAAAATAGTGTCGTCGACAACCGCCAACTACAACAACACCTTCGGGCTGCACAGCATTGGCTTGCTTGCCGGCTTTGAGGCTGAGAAAAACACCACCGACTTCACCCGCGCCAGCGGCGAAGGCCTGCCCACCAGCACACTGCACACCGTGGCAACCGCAGGCACAGTTAAAGCCAACGCCTACAACTGGGGCAACTCGATGGTGTCGCTGCTCTCGAAAGTCGACTACAACTGGAATCAACGCTACTTCTTCTCGGCTTCGTTGCGACGCGACGGCTCGTCACGCCTTAGCCCCGACACCCGCTGGGGTAACTTCTGGAGCGTGGCTGGCGCTTGGCGCATCATCACCGAACCATGGATGCAAGACGCGACCGCACTCAGCGACCTGCGTGTGCGCCTGTCTTACGGCGTTAACGGCACCCTGCCAACCAACAACTACGGCTACATCAACCTGATGAGCTACACAAACAAATATCTGGGCAACCCGGGCGGCACAATCACCACTATGGCTAACAGCGACCTCTCGTGGGAAACCAGCTACACCACCAACGTGGGAATCGATTTCGGATTCTTGAGCAATCGCCTGCGTGGTACGATTGAATACTTCGACCGAAAATCGAAAGACCTCTTGCAAGATGTGCCAATCTCCACCGTCACCGGCTTCAGCTCGGTGCTGAGCAACATTGGCGAAATCAACAACCACGGCTTCGAAATTGAAATCAACGGCGACATCATCAGCAACAAGAACCTCATTTGGAGCGCCGGAATCAACGCCTCGATTCTTTCGAGCAAGGTGAAGAAACTCTACAACGGCGCCGACATCATCTGGTATGACCCCACCGGCGACGACGACCGCGCAATGTATCTCTATCGCGAAGGCGAATCAACCTTGGCATTCTACGGCTATGAATGGGCAGGCGTCGACCCCAACAACGGCAAGAGCGTTTACTATGTGAACGAGCCAGGCGACCCCAAAGCCGGCGACTTTGAATATAACGGCCGCGGCGCCACCTACGACTACGACAACGCCAACTACACCATCATCGGCAACGCAGTGCCCAAGATTAGCGGCGGCTTCAACACCAGCGTGAACTATCGCGGCATCGACCTCGGCTTGAACTTCATCTATAAGCTGGGCGGCAAAATCTACGACGGAGCATACAAAGATGTTGCCGACGACGGTTACTACTGGGAACGCATCCGCGCCAAGAGCTACTACGACAACATGTGGACCCCAACCAACACCTCGGGCACTCAGCCGGCACTCAGCGGCAACGACCTCACCGACGCCATGCAATACAGCTCGCGACACATTCACAGCGCCAACTTCCTGCGCCTCAAGAATCTGTCGATTGGCTATCACTTGCCAAAAAGCATCATCAGCAAAGCCATGTTGAGCAGCGCTCACATCTTCTTCAACGCCACCAACCTGCTCACATTCGCCGCTTACAAAGAAGCCGACCCCGAAGTGAACAGCTACGGCACTCGCGGATGGGAAACGCCTATTGGCAAAACCTTCACCTTTGGCATCGACCTGAAATTCTGATGCCTCATGGCAAAGGGCAGATTTTGCATCAAATTTTTTTTTACAAATTACTTTTTTACAAAACAATTCATTAAAGAGCATGAAAATACTAAGAATAAGCATACTGATGATTGCCGCATCGCTGTTTCTGGGCTCGTGCGACGACTTTCTTGACATGCAACCCTCCAATGCCGGCAACGCCGAAACGGCTATTGCCACACCCGACGATGCCCAAGTGGCGCTCAACGGCGTGATGCGCGCAATGACCTCGAGCGCCTATTATGGCCGCAACTTCATGATTTACGGCGACGCTAAAGGCGGTGACCTCACCATCTACAGCGCCGGACGCGGACTCGACGCCCTCTACTCGTTCAACCACTCTGCCACCAGCGGCAGCTACAGCGGATTCTGGACTCAAGGCTACTTCTGCATCTCGCAGGTGAACAACATCATATCAAACATCACTAAACTGCAAAGCGCCGGCAAAAGCGGATTCGAAAAATATCTCGGTCAGGCTTACACCCTTCGTGCGCTGTTCTACTTCGACCTTGTGCGCCTCTACGGCCTGCCTTACAACTACGACAAGACGTCGTACGGCGTGCCATTGGTCACCGAACCCATCGAGGCTTTGGCTCAGCCTTCACGCGCCTCGGTTGAGGAAATCTACAAGCAGATTATCACCGACCTCAAAGCCGGTGCCGAACTGCTGAGCGCCGACAAACGCGCCGTGGACAGCTACGTTGGCTACTACGCCAACATTGCCCTGCAAGCTCGCGCCTACCTTTATATGGAAGACTACACAAATGCGCTCAGTGCCGCCACCGAAATCATCGAAAGCGGCAAATATGCGCTCTATAAACCCGACACATGGGTTGATTCGTGGCGCAAGCAGTATGCCTCGGAAAGCATCTTTGAGCTGGGCATCGACTCCGACAACGACCTCGGCAGCAGCTCACTTGGCTACTACTATATGTGCTACAAGCGCGTGAGCGGCGCTCAAGGATGGTTCCTTGCCAGCAACTATTTCCTCGACCGCTTGGGCGAAGACCCCGACGATGTGCGCTGGGGAGTGATGGATGTTGACGAAGAAGACTACGACTACGGCACAGGCCGCCGTGGCGCTTGCTACAAATATGTGGGCAGCACCAATCTCGACGGCGACGGTAAAGAAACTCCAAGCGCCGTAAACATCAAGGTGATTCGCCTCTCTGAAATCTATCTGATTGCCGCCGAGGCTGCGCTGGGCAAAGGCAACAAAGCCGATGCCGCAACCTACCTCAACGCCATACGCGAACGCGCTCCGCATCTCGCTCCTGCCACCGAAGAAACAGTCGACCTGAAGATGATTCTCGACGAACGCAGCAAGGAGCTGTTTGGCGAAGGTCAACGCTTCTTCGACATGATTCGTCTCAATCAGGTCATCGAGTTCAACGACGACTTCCAAGATGTGCCCATCAGCTCGCGTCCTAAGACCATCGACCGCACCTTCAACAAGGTGGTGCTACCAATCTCGCAAGACGAAATTAATGCCAACGCCGGCATCAAAGACCAACAAAACAAGGGGTACTAATTACCGGCTCCTGAAAACTGACTTCATAGCTGCAGGCTGCGCCACCACGGCGTGGCCTGTAGTGCTTTTTGCCACAAATGCATTATGCATCCGGCAGTTCACGCACGTTTTTTGGTGCAATGAGCTGTTATGTCGAAAAAATTGTGTAATTTTGAAACTGTAACCATAAAACAAAACTCATAATTGCAAGCGTTTTTCGCCAAAACATAATAAAGCATGAAAATAAGCCATCTCACCATCGCATTTTGCCTTGCCACCTTTGCAGTGTGCCACACGCCGCTGCTTGCGCAGACACTGCCTTCGCAAAAAATCTACCCCGCAAAAAAGGAAATCTACCACAAAGGATGGATTGACTTCAACAAAAACGGCATAAAAGACATCTACGAAGACCCTTCGCAGAGCATCGACGCACGCATTGCCGACCTGCTCTCGCAGATGACCGTGGAAGAAAAAACCTGTCAGCTGGCCACACTCTACGGCTACCGCCGCGTGCTTGCCGACGACCTGCCTACAGCCGCCTGGAAGAACGAGATTTGGCGTGACGGCATTGCCAACATCGACGAGCACCTCAACGGGCTGAAAAAAACACAATACTCCTACCCCTACAGCCTGCACGCACGCGCCATCAACGAGGTGCAGCGCTGGTTTGTGGAGCAAACACGCCTTGGCATTCCGGTTGACTTCTCCAACGAGGGCATCCACGGCTTGAACCACGACCGCTCGACGCCGCTGCCGGCGCCCATCACCATCGGTTGCACCTGGAACAAGCAGTTGGTGCGCCAAGCCGGACTGATTGTGGGACGCGAAGCCAAAGCGCTGGGCTACACCAACGTGTATGCGCCGATTCTCGACGTGGCGCGCGACCAACGCTGGGGCCGCGTGGTGGAATGTTACGGCGAAGACCCGTATCTGGTCACCTCGCTGGGCATGCAAATGGTTGAAGGCATACAAGCCAATGGCGTGGCATCGACACTGAAGCACTATGCCGTGTACAGCGTGCCCGTTGGCGGTCGCGACGGTTTTTGCCGCACCGACCCGCATGTGGCTCCGCGCGAACTGCACGCCATTCACCTCTATCCCTATCGCAAAATAGTCAGTAAGGCGTCGCCGATGGGCGTTATGAGCAGCTATAACGACTACGACGGCGTGCCGGTGAGCGCAAGCCACTATTTCCTCACCGAACTGTTGCGCTGGCAATACGGCTTCCGAGGCTACATAGTGTCGGACAGCGAAGCCGCCGAATATCCTTTCACCAAGCACCACACCGCATCGTCGATGGCTGACGGCTATCGCCAACTGGTGGAAGCAGGAATGAATGTGCGCACCAATTTCACACAACCCAAAGATTTCATTCTGCCCTTGCGCCAGCTCATTGCCGAAGGCCGCCTGAAGATGGCCGACGTTGACCGCAACGTGACCGACGTGCTGCGCGTGAAATTCTGGCTCGGACTTTTCGACCATCCTTACGTTGAAAACCCCGATGCCGCCGACCGCATTGTTGCCGATGCCCAGTCGCACGAGTTTGTCAAGCAGATGGCTCGCGAATCGATTGTGCTGCTCAAAAACAGCAACAACACCCTGCCGCTCAAGCGCAGCTCGCTCAAGCGAATATTGGTGACAGGTCCGCTTGCCACCGACACCACCGCCTACATCAGCCGCTACGGCTCACAAAACCTGAAGGTGACCAACGTGCTGCAAGGCATTCGCAACCTTGCCGGCGAAGGCATCACCATCGACTATGCCAAAGGCTGCGAGGTGATTGACCCCACCTGGCCAGAAAGCGAAATCATACCCACCCCTCTCACAAAAGATGAACAAGACATGATTGACCAAGCCGTGCGCCAGGCTGCCCAAGCCGACGTGGTGATTGCCGTTGTTGGCGAAGATGCTGCCCGCTGCGGCGAAAACAACTCGCGCACCAGCCTCGACCTTCCGGGACGTCAGCGCCAGCTGCTGCAAGCACTGCACGCCACAGGCAAACCCGTGGTGGCAGTGCTCATCAACGGTCAGCCGCTCACCATCAACTGGGAAGACCGCTATTTGCCTGCTATCTTGCAAGCAGGATTCCCCAACGCATGGGGTGGCAATGCCGTTGCCGAAGTGCTCTTTGGCGACTACAACCCTGGCGGCAAACTGCCCATCACCTTCCCGCGCACCGTTGGACAAATCGAATATAACTTCCCGTTCAAGCCGGCAGGGCATGCCGGACAAGCCGAATGGGGCGACAACGGCGCCGGCAAGACATCGGTGTTTGGGGCGCTCTATCCGTTCGGATTCGGGCTTAGCTACACCACATTTGCCTACAGCAACCTCACAGTGTCGCCCACACAAGGCCACACCGCAAGCGAAATACGGGTGAGCGTCGACGTCACCAACACAGGCTCGCTCGCCGGCGACGAGGTGGTGCAACTCTATTTCAAAGACCTTGTGAGCAGCGTCACCGTCTACGAGATGCAGCTGCGCGGATTTGAGCGCATTCATCTGAAGCCCGGCGAAACTCGCACCGTGCATTTCACCCTGCACCCGTCTGACCTCGAACTGCTTGATGCCAATATGCATTGGACCGTTGAACCAGGCGACTTCGAGGTGTGCATCGGCGCCAGCTCGGAGGACATAAAACTAACAAAACAATTCACCCTCGAAAAATAATCTATTAATTAAATTCAATAAAATCTGCAATGAAACTAAAACTCATCAAAACACTCTGCTGCATGGTTGCCATAGCCATTGCCGGCAGCACATCGGCACTGTGGGCGCAAACCACCTACACGCCTGCTCCCGAAAACCTCGAAAACCGTCGTCAATTCCAGGACGACAAGTTCGGCATATTCCTGCACTGGGGTCTTTACAGCATGATTGGCCAAGGCGAATGGGTGATGACCAACCAAAACCTCAACCGCGACGAGTACGCCAAACTGGCATCGGGATTCTATCCATCGCGCTTCAACGCCCACGACTGGGTGGCAGCATTCAAGGCTGCCGGTGCCCGATACATCTGCATCACCACGCGCCACCACGACGGATTTTCGATGTTCCACACTAAGCAATCGCCCTACAACATTGTCGACGCCACACCTTTCAAGCGCGACATCATCAAGGAGCTTGCCGATGAATGTCACAAGCAAGGCATCGCGCTGCACCTCTACTATTCGCACCTCGACTGGTATCGCGAAGATTACTACCCGCTGGGCGGCACCGGTCGCGGCACCGGTCGCAAAAACCACGGCGAATGGAGCACCTACTATAAATTCATGAACGACCAGCTCGCCGAACTGCTCACCAACTACGGCAAGGTGCGCGCCATCTGGTTCGACGGCATGTGGGACCAACCCAAGGACTTCGACTGGCGCTTGCCTGAGCAATACGCCCACATCCACAGCCTGCAGCCCAGCTGCCTCATCGGCAACAACCACCACAGCACGCCCATCGCCGGCGAAGACTTCCAAATGTTTGAGCGCGACCTGCCGGGCGAAAACACTGCCGGATTCTCTGCCGGACAAGAAGTGAGCAAGCTGCCGCTCGAAACTTGCGAAACCATGAACGGAATGTGGGGATACCGCATCAACGACCAAAACTACAAATCCACCAAAACCCTCATACAACTGCTGGTGAAAGCCGCCGGACGCGACGCTAACCTGCTCATGAACATCGGACCGCAACCCAACGGCGAACTGCCTGCCACCTCGCTGCTGCGCCTCAAGGAAATGGGCGAATGGCTCAACCAATACGGCGAAACCGTCTACGGCACACGCGGCGGTCTTGTGGCTCCGCACAACTGGGGCGTCACCACCATTAAGGGCAACAAACTCTACGTTCATATTCTCGACCTCAAAGACCCTGAACTCTATCTGCCACTCTCAGAGCGCATCACCGGCGCCAAGCTGTTTAAGGACGGCACTCCGGTGAAATACACCGTCACCAAGAGCGGCGTAGTGCTCAACATCGGCAAGATTCCTGCCGACGAAATCGACCATATCGTAGAGCTAACCCTCAAGAAATAAGCATCTCATTTCCACGCTCTCCACTCTAACAAAAGGCGAGTTGACAAGGTTAAGCCACATATAAAGGCTCTCCGCGTCAACCCGCCTTTGGTTTTCCATCTATCGGGGCGGAATCAACATGTAATGAGGTGTGATGTAGGGGCGAGATTTCATATATAACCATCTGATAACCAGCAATATTAACCGCTCGCGCGGTTACAGCCTCAATAACCCCACCATCCACAACCGTGGAGCGGTTGCAGATTCAGCAAACTAAGGCAATTCGCGTCCTAATCGTGAATAATTGCGTCACGCCCCTGCGCCAGCGCATCAACACCGCCAACAACAAGGGGATGCACCATCGCTGGGCATCCCCTCTTTCTAACCTAATGACAAGCTTTATTACTATGCTTGCATTCTAAATAAATAAACCTTCCGTTTTATCAACTAAACTTTAATCTATGGTTGAAGATTCCATTTATTTAATTATCACCTTTTGAGTACGAACGAATTGTCCGTTCTGCATTCTCACCATGTAGATTCCTGCAGAAAGGTTTTCAACCGACACTGCCTGTGTGGCGTCGCCTACAAACTTAACGCATTGACCAGCAGGAGTGAAGAACCAAGCCTTTTCGGCATTTGCAAACGAAGCCATGTTGCCATTAACCGAAACGCTCATATCGCCCACTTGCTCGGCAATCACGTTGTCGATAGCCGAAACGTCGCCTTCAACTTGGTCGGCTTCGCCGCCGTCGCGAGCATCGCGATAAGTAGCAGCCTTAGCGCGTTGAGCGTTTGAACCGGTGATTTCAACCGGGAAGTCGATTGAGAAGCCCTTAGCAGTACCGCCTGTTGGACCAGGATGTGGGAACCAAGCGTCGGATGCCACAATGCGGAGGCGTGATGTGCCTACAGCTGCGTCTTGAGGAACAGTGATGCTTACAGTGATACCCGGGTCGACAATCTCAGCAGTACCCTTGTTGAGCTGACCGCCTTCAAACACGAGTTCGTCGCTTGTGCCGTCGAAGTCGTAGTTGATATCCCAGTCGATGTAACCCTTAATGAAGCAATATTTGATGTTGTCGCTCAAATCAGCACCCTTGTAGAAGAACGAGATTGTTTGACCTTGCGCAACCTTGAGCACGTGGTCTTTTTCAAAAACATAGTTAGTGTTAGCTGGGTCGTCCTTGTCGCCTACAGGCGAATTGCGGGTGTAATCGAGGTTTTGGTCGGCACCGGTGGTGGTGATGCGTTCAAAGTAGCGAGTTTCGAGAGCAGTCTGATAGTTTTCAGAGCTTGTGTTGATGTAAGTTGGGTCGTAAACGTCGGTTGCAGCAGCTGGCAATTCATCGGCGTTTTCATAGCGGTTGAGCTTAACCCAAACAACAGGCGAATAAGTCTTCATATCAACCGAAACCGAGCGAACGCCCACGTATGGGTCGGCGTATGTGTTAAGGTCGATGTTGCCAATGTAGGCGTGCCAAGTAGATGTGCGAGCCACCTCAAGCGCCTTGCCATCTTCGCCGTTGCGCAGCAGCACTTCGAAGTGGTCGATGTCAACTTCGTCGTTGTAAACCATGCCACGTTCCTTGTAGTTGGTGGTGAAGCCGGCATCGTCAACGCTCCAGTTGAGCTTAACCGACATTGTCGACTTGGTTTCTTCCTTGATTTCGGTGAGCACGCTTTCTTTCACGATAGCAGCAGGAGTGACAGCGCTGCGGTTGTCGGAAATCATGAGTTGACCAACAAGCATCTTATAGCTGTCGTTGCTGCCCTTCACGCGCAAGCCTATGTACTCGATGTTGTTGCCTTGCGAAACACCGCTGAGGTCGACAGTCTTGGTTTGCCAAGCAGCGCCGGTGAGGTCGCCAAGAGCATATTCTTGCCAAGTGTCGCTGCCTTCGGTGCGAACAATCACATAGAGGTCGGATGCGTTGGTGCCTTCCAAACCATTCTTCAAAGCCACTGTAGCCTTAACGCCACCAGCCGAAGCATTGAGCTTGGTGCGATAGAGCACGATGTCGGTGCCGGCAGCCGAAGCCGAGCCGCTCAAGCGAATCGATGAACCGCCGATATAGGCATCTTCGTGAGTGAAGCGAACGTCGATGTTAGTAGCAGCCGAAGCCATGTTGCCGGCTGCGGTAACGAGCCAACGATAGGTAGGAACATAGTCCTGTTGACCCATGTTGTACCAACTGCCGTGAGTTTTCTTGCCTTTGTAGAAATAGATTTCGCCGTTGCCGAGCGAGAAGTTGGTGCAGAATGGCAATTTGCCTTGAATAGCCGAACGTTCAGGAATCAACGATGCCAAGCCACCGAATGTGGCGAGCTGAGTGTTAGCCTTGCCCGGACCGTCAACCTGGAATGTGTTGCCGGTATTGGCGAGAGTCGGGCGATAGATTGGGTTGCGATAGCCGCCCGAGAAGCCCTTTTCGAGCAGTTGTTGATAGTTTTCCTGAGTGTTCATCACTGTGGTGCCCACGGTGTATTGGAAGAAACGGCTAACAGCGTGCTCGCCCCAAAGGCAAAGGTTCATTTCTTTGCGGGCATCAGAGTTCATTTGTGTCCAATATCTGTTCATGCCGACAATCCAAACGCCTTGATAAACGTCCTCGGCTGTACCCATGGCTGCCTTTGCTGCCGAGAGCGAACCCGACACGCCGTAGTAAGCGAAGTCGCCGTTGCTGTAGTTGAGCATCGGGTCGCAAATCTTACCATTCTCGGTGTCGCCAAGCAGATATTGAGTGTTGCCTGAGCTGAGGCTCTGGTTTGCGGTGTAAATGCCAATGTGGAAGCTGTCGAAACCGATTTCCTTAGCGCGCTTGTAGCATGCGCGGTGGAAAGCGATGAGATTGTCGTCCATATATCCCGAGTCCTCGATGTTGTAGTTCAACCCATCGTGACCAAAGAACAAGCAAGCATTGATGAGGGCATCAACATACTTGAATGAGCCGTCGGGATTCTTGGCAGTGATAAACGATATATACGACGACGAGTTAGTGCCCCACGATTCAAAGAATTCAATACCTGAATAGATGTGAGTGCCGTTTTTATGAGCAGCGTCGCTCCAGCTACCCGGAGCCTGTTGCTGACCGTGGTTCCACGAACCGAAGATGTGAGTGTAGTTCCACATTGAGAACACGTCGCTGTGGAACACGCTTGATGGGTAGCCACCGGTGGTTTTGCCTTGACCCGATGGGATGTTCATCCACAAGCGGCGGGTTGGGAACACGTCCTTAACCACGTTTTTCTCGGTAGATTGTTCGAGAATCTTGGCAGGACGAACGTGCGAGCGAGCAAACTCGAGGTCGAGATAGATGCCCGCAGCCTCAAATTCGGCTTTGGTTGGATACTGGCGGCCTTCGTTGGCGGCATTAGCAAACAGCTGCAGCACACCGCGGTTAGCCCATGGTTCAAAGTCGTAAACGACCGCCGAAGCCGACGATGGCAATTCCTGTGCCGAGCAAGGAAGCGCAGCAGCAAGAGCCAGCAAGGCTGAGCATAGTAGTGTAAACTTCTTCATTTGTTTTTTTTAGATAATTGTTAATAAAAAAGGTAGATAATTGTTTTAGATATTGAGAGCCCGCCGCGCAGTCGCTTTACGAGGGGCGACAGGCTCTCTCACCAGTTGTTTTAAGATATTGTGTAAAATATGATAAAAGTGTGGTTCAATTGTTGCAGAGCAGCGTCAGAAGTTGCCAATTCCGTCGATGTCCCACCAAACGCGAGTGGCTTGCACATCGTTTCCGCCAATGGCGTCGATGCCTGAGGTGTTGATGTCGTCAAGCCCCACAGTGGTTCCGCGGCCGGGCAACGGGATGCGTCGAATAAGGTCGCCGTCGTTGAGCGAGCCGTCGCCGTAGTCGGCTGCATTCAGCACCGGGAACAGCTTAGGATAGCCTGTGCGGCGCATTTCGGTCCAAGCCTCGTTGGAATATGGGAACAGCGACAGATATTTCTGTGTGATAATCTTCTCGAGCTTGGTTTCGCGGTCGTCGCTTTCGTTCCATTTCACGCCTATGGTGGTTACGCTTGCAATGTTGTTGGCATCGTCCATGGGGTCGACGTAGGTGTAAGCAACGGCTTTATCGAGCTTCATGTATTGGTCGACATATTCGGCGTACATCTGACGTTCTTCGTCGTAACGGCCTTCAACCTGAGCATTGCGTATGCCGCGTTCATAGAAGAATTGCGGAGTGCCGCCCATGCTCCAGCCACGCAAAGCGCCTTCGGCACGCAAGAAATCCATTTCCGACACCTTCACATAGTAGAGCGGAGCGTCCATGATGTAGTCGGTGGCAAGCGACGAATAGGCACAGCGTGGGTTCACGTCGGTGCTCTGACCGCTCATCATCACCAGTCCGGCACGCAAGCCCACAATGCGGTCGTCGGCAGGCAGCACCTTGCCGGTGGCGGTGTTGGTGATAGGCGCCAGGTTATTGGTGAAGAAATATTTTGCGAATGGGTGGTCGAGGCTCATGAGAAGGCTTTCGAACGAAGCATTCAAGCGCGTGTCGCTCCACGAATTGGCAATGGTGTGCAGCGGATGGTAGAAGCAGCCGGTAATCCAGTTGAGCGCAATCTCTTGGTCGGTGGTTTCCACCACGCCGCTTGCAACAGCTTCCTCAGCCCATTTGCGAGCCTTTTCGGGCAACGCCTTCACGCTGTGCATTGCCATGCGCAACTTGAGCGAGTTGGCAAAACGCTTCCACGAGTCAATGCTCTTGTCCATTGTGATTACGTCCACGGTGTTTAGCAGATTGTTCACCTTGGTCTTATACCACTGCGGACGCTCTTTGAAGTGGTCGAAGCAAGCCACGATGGTGTCGACATTATCCACGATTGTAGCATAGATGTCCATACCCTTGTTGAACTCAAACGGGTTGGTCTCCACGTTGTTCTTGTGGTCGACGTAAGGTATTGAGCCATAGATGTCGACCATCTCCTGAGCCGAGAAGTTGTAGAGCAGCAAGCCGATGGCTTTCACTTCGGGAATCGAATCGATGTCGGGATGGTTGAGCATGTTCACCAGATTGTTTTTCACCTCCAGGAACGAGCCGTAAGGGCCATCGCAGAAATCGTAGTTATACGAATAGGTGCTTGGCATGCGGCCGCCAAAATTCTGGTCGGCGCAAAGATAGCCCGCATAATTGTCGATGTGCAGGTTGTAGACGTATTGATACTGATGCTCTTGAGGCATGGCACCATTCTTGCCGCCGCGAATATAGTAGGATGCCGTGGGCACTTGGCGGAAGAATGTCTTGAGGTTGTTTTGCGCCTTGGTGAAACCTTCCTCAGTAATTGCTTTCTTATAGTTGATTTCGTCAGCCTTGCCATGGAAAACTTCAGGCTCAACCTCTTCTTCAGCACCGGTAAACTCGTCGGAAGGAGTGTCGAACTCCAAGCACGACATCATTAATGACAGCGGAAGTGCTAAAATAATGGCTTTTAACGAATTGATTTTCATATTAAATGTATCTGTGTGATTTTTGTAAGACGTGTTGACTTAAAATTCCAGCTTGAGGTTTACACCCACCGAACGAGTAGAAGGCATGTTGAACACATCGAATGCGCCAAGACCGTTCTTTGTTGAGAGTGAAATATCGGGGTCGACCGGTGCATCTTTGTAGATGAAGAACAGGTTACGACCAACCACCGAGAGCTGCAAGTTTTTGATGAAACCGCCAATAAGGTTGCGCCAGCCGTAAGAGAGCGAGAGCTCGGCAAGGCGGAAGTTAGTGGCGTTGTAGACGTATTCGGTGGCAAACACTTGTCCGCCCACTGTCTTGTAGTATTCCTCCACAGGCACCACTTGACCATCGACCATCATGCCCGGTTTTTGAGTGCCGTCGGCAGCGGTCCACACAATGTTGCCGGCTTCGGCAGCCAGGCGAGCGGCGCCAGTGCGCTCCGACACGCCATAGTTGTCGAGATAAGCCTCGGTGATTGACATTGTTTTGCCGCCAATGCGTCCGCTGATGAGGAAGTAGAGCGAGAGGTCTTTCCAGCTCACGGTGTTGCTCCAACCAATGTTGTATTTCGAGTTCATGTTGCCCAGATATACATATTGGTCGGTTGACAGCTGCGGAACGCCGGCTTTTGTAAAGGCGATTGAGCCGTCGGCGTTGCGCTTGAAGTCGAGGGCATACATGTCGCCATACGAGCCGCCCTTTTCGTAGCGCACCACAACGTGTCCGTTAGCAATTTTTTGCTCCATCTTGGCAGGATTGCCGCGGTCGTCGGTGTAGGTTTTCACAATCTTGTTGGCGTTGAAGGTGAAGTTGATGCCCGATTTCCATTTCCAGTCGTGGTTCGACACAATGTCGTAGGTGAGGGTGGTTTCAATACCCTGGTTACGAATCAAACCGGTGTTGACAGGCTTAGCCTTTCCGCCTGTGGTGGCGCTCACAAAATAGCTGTTTGTGAGGTCGGTGTGATAGTATGTGAGGTCCCAGTTGAGGGCGTTGCGGAACATCGAGATGTCGAAACCGGCTTCGAACGACTTCGATTTTTCGGGTCGAGGATTGTCGAAATAGCCATAGCCCGAGCCTGAGATGGCACCTGTTGAGAGGTCGGTGGTGCCTTTGGCAAAGAACAAGTTAGGAATAGAGTTACCCACTTCGGAGTACGAAGCACGCAGCTTGAGGTGAGTGATTACAGCCGGCAGATGGGCATATTTGTGCACCAGCGTGTTAGCGCCAATCGACCAATATCCGTAGTTGTCGGGCGTGCCGCGGTCGGTGAACTGGCGGAATGCACGATACCAGTCCTGACGGTAGCTACCTTCTACGTACACCATCTCTTTCCAACCCACTTGACCGGTGAAGAACAAGCCTTTGTCCCAATTCGATTGCTTCGAATAGGTAGTGCCGTTGCCGTTCCAGCCGGCATCGGGTTCAAAGAAGTTCACGATGGTTGGCAGCTGCGTCATCGAACCGGCATTGTAATAGGTTGCCGATGTCCAAATTTTTTGCGTTTCGCCCTTGGTGGTGTGACCCGACCAACCCAGCGATGCCGACACGTCGTAGTCGCCATAACCCTTGTTGTAGCTTGCCATAACGTCGACGTAAACGTCGTTGCTGCTGATTATGTCCTGACCATATACGCCGTAGTCTTCCATCGAAGCCACATTCCAAGTGGTGGCATAGCGGTTGGTGAAGCCCTTAAACTTCGAGCGGTCCATGTTCAAGCGACCTTGCAGCGACAGCCCGTCGAACACCTCGTAGCGAGCCGACACCGAGCCGTAGGCGCGTTCTTCAACCGACTGACCGCGGTTTTGATTCACCAGCCAATAGGGGTTGTTATGCCCGGCTGTGAAATAAGCCCACTGCTGTCTCGGGCCGCTCAGCTCGATGGTTCCGCTCACGCGGTTACCAGCCTTGTTGAAATAGGTGTGATTATTCGATGTCCATGTGCCGTCAGCCACATAGTTTTCGCGATAGTAGTCCATATCCACATTTCGCGATGCCAGATAGAGGTCGTAGAGCGGATTGAGCACGGTGCCGCCACCCGGACGGTTGCGGTTGCGGGCATACACATAGTTGAGCGACACGTCGATGTTAAGCTTGTTGTTGAACAACGAATAGCTTTGACGAAGCGAGAGTGTATTACGGTTGTACGTGTTGTTTGGCACCATGCCGTCGGAATGGGCATTGGCATAAGAGAAATAGGTGCGAACCTTCTCGGTGCCGCCGCTCATGCTCACCGAGTTGTTCCATGTCACGCCGGTCTCAAAGAAATCGGCAATGTCGTCCTTGGCAAAGTTGCGAAGCTTGGCACCTTGATAAGCCAGCTCCTCGGAGGTCATGTCAGCCACCTTCTTGCCCCAGCTTTCGGGCGTGAGGGTGCCGGCTGCCAGGTTCAGGGCTGCGCCATAAACATTCTGGATTTTTGGCTTGGTGAGTGCCTTCTCGAATGTCACATTCGAGTTCACCGAGATGGCAATCTTGCCTTCCTTGCCTTTCTTGGTGGTAATCATGAGCACGCCGTTGGCTGCCGCGCTACCATAAAGCGCCGCAGCATTTGCGCCCTTGAGCACGTTGATGCTCTCGATGTCGTCGGGGTTGATGAGCGAAAGCGCATCGCCGCCTTCCGACGAGTTTGAATAGGTCAATCCGCTGCCGTCCGACCAGCTTGAGGCTGCATTGCCCACCTGATTGGTCATAGGCACACCGTCGACAACAATCAGCGGGCTGTTGTTACCCATCACCGACTTGTTGCCGCGAATGAGAATCTTCGACGTGCCGCCGGCGCCGCCTGCCGATTGCGTAATCGACACGCCCGACACCTTGCCCGACAAAGCATTCACGAAGTTGGAATCTTGCACTTTCATCAGGTCGTCGCTCTTTATCACTTGCGTGGCATAGGTGAGCGATGCCTCTTTGCGCTGGATACCCATGGCGGTAACCACAATTTCCTGCAATTGCTGAGAGCTGAGTTCGAGTTGAACATCAATTGGGGTGCCGTTCCAAATCACCTCCACCGGCTTGTAGCCGATAGCCGAAATCTTCAGCTTCGAGCCTTGGGCAACATCCACAATCGAGAAATTTCCGTCGAGGTCGGTTCCTCCGCCCTTATTGTTCGAGCCCACCACAAAAATCGTGGCGCCGATGAACGGGTCGCCCATCTCATCTTTCACAACGCCTCGCGCTGTGGTGGCTTGCTCCGCTTGCGGAGCAATCGGTTCTGCTTGTACGCTTACAGCATTGGCTGCCGGCATCAATAAACAAGCAACAACCACAAATCTTTTTACATAGTGTAATGGTTTGAGCATGATTTTTTGGTTAGTTGTTTTATAGTTATTGTATAGATTATTTCAGTTATGTGTATTAATTAATTAAATTGTGTATCTCTGTGCAAAGCATCGCTTGCGCTGGTTGAATATAGCTTATAGTTGTTTCGAATCCTAAAAAAAGTAATAATTAAACAATAATCATCATTCAAATATCAACCGGTTTTTTAGGCAAATCACCAAATAAAAGCTATGATTAGTGCAAATATATACACAAGCGTCCCACATTACCAAATTTTTCACAACAAAAAATTAGAATTATTTAAAAGTTTTATTTTTGTCATTCCACAAGTGACGCAATGCCCAATCAGGCGTTTTTCACCACTAAAGCGAAAAAAGGAACACTAAATACTTATTGTATTTTTTACATCTATTAATACAAATTTCTTACATTATCCCAATTTATTACACTCTCATTGTTAATACGTTACAAACAAAAACATCTGATGCGCCTCACAACACCCTCAAAAATATGTCGGCGAAAAGGTGACAAACTTCACTCTCGATACTGACAATTTTTAGTCTAAAATATGCCAAAAGTTACTCCCATAGCCCAAGGCACACATTTTGCAATATACCACTATCGAAAACCAAAGGTCCACCGATGAGGGCTGGCGGAATTCAGAACAAAACAAAAAAACGGAGGTATAAGATTATGTTACCTGTTATTAGTAGAAATTGGTTTCCAACATTGTTCGACGACATGTTCAACAACGATGAATGGTTTACAAAATTCAATGCCACTACACCTGCAGTGAACATAAAAGAGGACTCGAAGGAGTACGTAATGGAAATTGCTGCTCCGGGACTCAAGAAAGAGTTCTGCAGAGTGAACGTGACAAACGACGGATGCCTCGAAGTTGCCATCGAGAACAAACTCGAGCACAAGGACGAGAACAAGAAGTTGCACTATCTGCGTCGCGAGTTTGCTTACACCAACTATCAGCATCGCTACGAGTTGCCTGACAACATCGACCGCGAGAAAATCGCTGCCACTGTTCACGACGGCGTGCTCGAAGTGACTCTGCCAAAATTGACGGTTGAAGCCGAGGAAAAGAACAATCGCCAGATTGAAATCTTGTAACACTCACGCCGATTCCGCTCACGAGCTTCGTTGATGGCTCGTCAAACAATTGGCTCACTCAGACTTTTTTGCGATTTTATGAGATTATCGTTCAGAAAGCAATTCCTCTGACCTAATCAAATTTAATCCTTACAAAAATCTGAGTGAGCTTTTTTGTGTCCGTCCTCTGCCAGCCGGGCTGCCACCCGCGGCACTAACACACGGCTCGCATCTCTAACACCCCACCCGCGGCGAGCACAAAACCGCCACGACAAATGCCACCAAAGGCTCAATTGTGGCTACTCACGCACGAAATATGTCAACATTTCTAAATAGGGATATTCCCAACCCACTTGAGCGCAGAGCCACATCTGCGCCCTGCGCTCAAGCTTTTTTCTTAAACCTTTTCAGCAAAACAGGCTGAAAGCCAAGAATTGTAATTGTACAAACTCTTGAACAATACCCAGGGCTGCGAGTAAAGCCCAGCGAGCAAATATATTTTTATAAAAACAGCAAGGATAAATGAAGTTATATATTAAAAAAGGAGTAAAAGCGATATTCACAATAGTGCTATGCGCAATGGCGTTGACCAGTTGCGACGACTCGTTCTTCAACGGCGAAGGCGATTGCGACCCGCACTACCGCGTGAAATTCCGTTACGACTACAATATGAAATACGCCGATGCGTTTGCCCACGAGGTGAACACGGTGACACTCTATCTGCTCGATGCCAATGGCAATATTGTTTATGAGAACACAGAAAGCGGCGCAGCGTTGGCAGCCGACGACTACGCGATGACGGTGGACATCGAGCCGGGCACCTACAACATGCTTGTGTGGTGCGGCACTGCCGACAAGCAGTCGTTCGAAGCACCCCAAGCCGCCAAAAAGGAGCAGCTCACGCGCAAACTCAAGCGCAAGCAAGCCAACGACGGCAAGGCGATTGTCGACACCGATATCGACCGCCTGTTCCACGGCTACGTGGCAGGGCAAGTGTTTGAGCGCAGCGAAGGCATTCACACCTACACTGTGCCATTGATTAAAGACACCAACAACGTTCGCGTGGTGCTGCAGCAGCTATCGGGCGAACCGGTTGACAAAGATAATTTCGATTTCACCATCACCGACGACAACGGATTCATGAACTGGGACAACAAGCTCATGGCCGACGCCACCCTCAACTACAAGGCTTGGCGCAAAGATGTTGGCAGCGCCGACATCGAAACCGGCGACGGAGCATCGTCGTTTGGTGCTTGTCTGGCAGAATTCACCATCTCGCGCCTTGTCACCTCGCACAATCCGCGCCTGACGGTGACCAACAGCCACACCGGCGAAATCGTGTTCTCAATTCCGCTCAAAGACTACTGCCTGATGGTGAAAGGCTTCTATAACCGCGATATGGCAGACCAAGAATACCTCGACCGCCAGGACGAATACAACATGGTGTTCTTCCTCGACGACGGAATGCGCTGGATTAGTTCTTACATCTACATCAACTCGTGGAAAGTGGTGTTGCAAAACTCCGGAATTTGAAGTAATTTAGCAATACCTTAATCGTGACAGAAACCAACATAAAAAAGTGAATAAAAACAAATAATTGACGATGAACGTAAGCTTACGAAATAGCATAACCCGAAGCATGATGCAAGCAGCGTTGATGCTGAGCGTGCTGCTGTTCACCGCCTGCTCCAGCCAGGGTGACGAGCCCGACAGCCCGCAGCCCTCCATGGCCGACAACGTGCAGGTGGGATTGCGCATCTCGCTGGGCAGCACCGATGCTATGACAAAGGCTACACCCGCGGGCGACTACGACAGCGGCACTGCTACTGCTTACGAAAACTATATCGACATCGCCGGCAACGACTATCGCGTGCTGTTCTTCGACACCAGCAACCGCTATCTTGCCACCTTCGTGCCAACAAAGTTTGTGGCTGAAAGCAGCGATGCCACAACGTCGAAGACCTACGAGGTTATGGGCAAGGTCACCGGCAGCATGCCCACCAGCTTCAAGGTGGTGGTGCTTGCCAACTGGAGCAGCTATCCCACCAACTTGGTTGTGGGCGTGACCACCATTGCCGACGTTTGCACCGGCGAAGCATGCCGCTACGCCTACACGCCCGGCTTTGTGCCAAGCGCAACGCAGCACATACCCATGTACGGCGTTAAGCAGTGCTACAACGTGGTGTTCCGCGACAAGCTGATTTCCGACCTCGGCTCGATTCATCTGCTGCGCGCCATGGCAAAGGTGGAAGTGGAGTGCCACACCACCGGTTGGACCCTGAACAGCGTGGTGCTTAACAACTACAACGAAGCCGGATTCAGCGCCCCTGCCGACGTGTTCAGCGAGGACGAATATGTGCGCAACTCCTACGAGAGCGACTACAACAGCAACCCGCATGTGCCCGACGGCAGCGCCAAGGCCGAACAGATTGCCTTCACAAAGGTGGCTGACGGCAAATATGTGATTTATCTGCCCGAATATCGCAACGTGGACAACGCCGGCGATGTGCTCGGCGACGCCTCGAGCATAAGCGTGCAGTTTGCCGAATCGGAAAACACCTACCCCGTGCATTTCAAGTATTACAGCAGCGCACCGTCGACCAGCGCCATAGGCAGATGGTTCGACATACACCGCAACTACGATTACCGATTTGTGATAAACAAGAGCAACGAGGACGTAGACCTCGACATCAGCCTCGACCTATATCCTTACACAATCTATAACCTCGAGCCGGGCTTCGGAAACCCGCCGGCAGGTGAATAATGGTGAAGAAAGAAAGAAACAATGATTAGGAAACAACTAAATATAGCAATTGCAGCACTCCTGCTTATGGTGGCAGCCGCCACGTCGTGCATCGACGACCGCTATTTTGTCGATGGCGTGGGCGAAGGCATGAGCGAGGTTGACTTTAGCCTCACTTTCCGCCCTGCAAGCAACGTGAACGTGGGCACTCGCGGCACCGCCGGCGACGCCATTCGCGAAATCAAAAACCTGTTTGTGGTGTGGTACGACAGCGAAGGCAACTATAAAGGCAGCAAATTTTTCAACACCGGTGACATGACCATCACCGACGCCGACCGCACCGGCATTGCCGACCCATCGGGCGAAACCGTCACCCAGCACGCCGAAGGCATGAAATGCAACATCCCATTCGGGCGCTATCACATCTACGCCGTGGTGAACATGGGCGACTTGACCGGCCGCAGCGAATTGCAGAAAGAAGTTGACTTCAAGAACATATCATTCACATGGAACGCCGGCGACGTGGCATCGAACTGCCAGATGTCGGGCTATTTTGCCACATCAAGCGACACCCAATATGCCTCGGGCGACGCTCCGCTTGTAACCATCAACAAGGACAGCACCACGCTGCACTCGTGGTTGCGCCGTGCCGCCTCGAAGGTGACTTTGGCTTTCGACGCCAGCGAACTTAACGAAAACATCTACATCTACATCGATAAGGCTGAGCTGAAAGATGTGCCTAAGACGTGCAAGCTAATCAACGACAACACCCCGCAGTCGGCTGACGAACTCATTGCCGACGGCGAAAGTATCAGCTACGCCAACGGCTCTGCCGACTATCACCAGTGGTTGACACTCTCGAAGGGTAACAACTATTACGGCAACCACGCCAACAATGCCGAATCGATGTTCTTCTACGAAAACCTGCAAGGCACTCACCCAAATAAGCACATTTATAATAACTTCGAAAGCAAGGACAATATGCCTTACGGAACCTACATTGAGGTTACAGGCTATTACGTGAACAACGGCTCCAACCCATCGAGCGGCAAAATCATTTATCGCTGCATGCTGGGCAAAAACATGGAGGACGACTTCAACAGCGTGCGCAACGCCCACTACAAGGTGACTTTGAAGTTTAAGCACGACGCCAACGACCCCGACTGGCACATTGTTTACGATTATCAACCTGCCGAGCACGACGTGACTCTGCCAAACCCGATGTATATCTCCTATCTGCCTAATCAACCGCTGGAGATGCCTGTTACCCTCAATTATAACAAAGATATTTACGAAGTGAATAGCATCTCGGCTGAGATTACTAAGAACAATTGGGGCTACGAGGACCACAAGTATTATTATAATAACGATTTGGCAGGCAAAGCTACTGATGGAAAGGGCGAAGATTCGTTTGGCTTCTTGTCGTTAGATTTAAATCAAGATGCCTACTCTTACTCGAAAAATTACTCTGGCGTCACAAGAGAAACTACCAGCACCGGAGCCAAGCTTAAGATTCCGGTGTACACACGCAAATTGGCGATGAGTCAAGGCTGCTCGGGTGCAAATATCTGGGTAGGCCGCCTGCGCTATGCAAAGGTTGCCGTGACTGTGGTATACAAAAAGAAATCGGATGGAACATTGACGACAGTAACCAAGGAGGTAGATATAATTCAGGTGGCACGCCTTGTAAACCCAACAGGCGTATGGCGCTCGTCATCGAGTACCACGCCGTTCCGTGTGACGCTGCAGACCACCACCACCGATGCCTTCTTTGCAAAAGACTTCACCGAATTGAAGTCGGACGGACCATGGACAGCACATATTGAGCGCGGCGCCGATTGGGTGCAGATACGTTCACTTAATGGCACATGGGGCACTGCCGACGTTGTGGGCAGCACGGGTTCGAGCATCGATTTTGAATATCGTCCCGGCTCATCTAATTCTAATTCATCGCCCCGATTCGGGCTTATCAAGGTGACATATCACAATAACACCTGCGTTCACATGATTCTCGTAAGCCAAGGTGTGGCAGGCAAGGAAGGCAAGGGCACAGTATTGATTGACGGAAGAAATTGGCACATGTCGAACGTGAAATATGCCGGAGTCGACGAGGAAAATCCGTTGCTCGAAGGCTCAATGTTTAAGTTTGGCACTTCGTCGGTGGCATATAAATCGTCGAATAACCTTAAATCGGGCTATGGATTCCCGACAACCGAAACAGAAACCAACGACTACAACCTCGATAAGAGTTTTGAGTGTTACGATTTGAATGGTGGAACTATAAGTAAAACTTTCCGCGAGGTAGGCATCGACCCCGAAGTTGGATTTGACAGCAACACCATGACATCGAATGGCACTATGCGAGTGGCTAATCCTACTGATTGGACATCTCTTATGGACGAATCGAAATTCGACCGCTACTACGGCATTCTATATGGCGATGAGTGTGCAAGCACCGTAACCACCAACGACGCTGCTGCCTACACCAATGTGGGTGACGTAAAGGGCATGTTAGGATGCTTTATCTTCGAGAAATCGTCAGGCAACTACCTGTTCTTCCCGATGGGCAACACCGGACACGGGCGAAGACAGTATCTCGATTGTTCGCCAACAGGCGAAACACGATATCGATGGGGCGACCTAAAATATGCCGACCGAACTGTGGAGATGCCTGAAGCAACGGCTAAAGTGGTTCCTCCGCTCTATAATCTATGGATAGCGAAAGGTGCAATATATTGGTATGGCGTAAGAACATATACTGGCGAGAATGCTCCTACCAATGCAAATAGTAATTATTGGAGATATGCTTTTGATATTAACTTTATGACTTATGGGTTTGAGCCATATCAAACGAATCACGTTTACATCAGTAGCCCACTAACTCATGGTTCATCCGAAACAAGTGTTACCAACTCCGATGCATGCTTTGTGCGGCGAATAACTAATTGAGAATGCATAAGTTTTATATCTATATTATCCTTGTTTTTCTTGCTCTGATGCCTCGCGTGAGTGCCTCGGGGCAAGAGTTGCGTTTGCCCGTAGTGCCCGACACGCTGTGTGCACCGCATGAGCGAGCCGCCTACGTGGTGGAGCATTTTTGGGACAATATGTGCTTTGCCGACACCACTTTGAGCCACAATCGCGAGTGGATGGAGCAGAATTTTGTAAACTTCCTGTCGGTGATGCCGCATGCGCCGGCTGAGGCGGTCGACTCGGCGTTTGTAGAGCTGCTGCGCCGCGCCGGCACCAACGAGGGCGCCATCGCTGTGGTATATGAACTCGCCGAGCAATACCTCAACGAATGGCAATCGCCCATGTATAACCAAGATTTCTTCATCAGTTTCCTTTCAGCTGCAGTTGCCGAACCCGCCTTGGGGGCACTCTATGGCGACCGTTCGCGCTATCTGCTTGAAGTGGCTAAGAAAAACCGTCCGGGCAACATTGCCACCGACTTTGCATTTGTGCAAGCCGACGGCAGCGAGCACACGCTGCACCAATGGCTGAAGCGACCCACGCTGCTGGTGCTGTACAGCGCCGACTGCGACCATTGCCGCGAGGTGATTGAGCAGCTCAAGCAACATGCCGCCCTTGCCGCCGCTGTGGAGCAAGGCACAGTGAACGTGCTGGCGGTGTGCATCGACGACGACATGGCACTTTGGCGCTCGCAACTTGCCGCTATGCCCAAGCAATGGACCGTGGGCTTCGACGGCGGTAAGATTATGGACAACGAAAGCTACGAACTCTCCGACCTGCCGGCAATATATCTGCTCGACGCCGATTGCCGTGTGCGCATCAAGGAGCTGCACGACCTCTCAGCCCTCAATGGCGAAAAATTGCGAAAAATGTTGTAACTTCGCACTCTCGAAACGCATACAACAAGGCTGAAAATGTTCACCATAATATCATTAATGTTCTGCGGAATGGCGGCAGGCTATCTGTGCCGCCGCATGCCGCTCGGCTGGGTGGGGCACGTGATTACGGCACTCATCTGGCTGCTGCTGTTTGTGCTCGGGCTCGAGGTGGGCGCCAACCGCCGAATTATGGACAGCCTTGTGAACCTTGGCGGCGAATCGCTGCTGGTGGCTGCGATGTGCACGTTGGGCAGCCTGATTGCAGCAAAGGCATTGTGGCAATGGGTGAACCGCGGAGCAAAAGAGCAGCAGCCCACTGAGGCTGATGAACCGAACGGACAAGGCGGAAGCACCTTGGCAGCACTGAAAGGCAGCTTGGTGATAGTGGCATTTTTTGCCATCGGCGTGGTGGCATCGCGCATCGGAGTGGTGAAAGCCGATGTGGCAGGCAGCGACCTCGGATTTTATGCCTTGGGCGCGCTGATGACGGCGGTGGGCGTGAGTGTGGGCAGCGACGCTGCCATGCTGCAACGGTTTCGCTCGCTGAATCCGCGGCTGGCGCTGCTGCCGCTGTGCACCATTGCGGGCACCATGCTTGGCAGCGTGGCGGTGAGCGCCATGTTGCAGCACCGCAGCCTCACCGATTGCCTTGCGTTGGGAGCCGGAATGGGATATTACTCGCTGTCGAGCATTTTCATCACCGAATATCGCGGCGCCGAACTCGGCACAGTGGCGCTGCTTGCCAACATATTGCGCGAACTGATTACGCTGCTGCTGGCACCGTGGCTGGTGCGCTGGTTCGGACGCCTGGCTGCCATTGCCGCCGGCGGAGCAACCACCATGGACACCACGCTGCCAGTGATTGCACGCGTGTCGGGCAAAGAGATGGTGATAGTGTCGGTGTTCCACGGATTTGTCACCGACTTCAGTGTGCCGTTTATGGTGACTCTGTGGTGCTCGCTTTAGCAAAACAAGTGCACCACCTCCAGAGAGCGACTAAAAATCGAGCAACTTGCAGTGCTTGCGGGCATATGCAATGCGATGGCGCTCGAAGTGCCACCACTCGCGGCGATAGGTCATGAACCCGGCTTCGGTCATCACTCGCCTAAGCAGTCGGCGGTTCTGCAGAGCCTGTTTCGATATTTTTCCTTGATTAACCAGCGTTTGTTCGGCAGTGATGTGAGCAGCCGAGCTGAACGAGTCGAATTCGGTGCCCATATCCACCGGAACGCCGTTGTAAGCCAGCCCCACGTCGACCGCCACGCCATAGTTGTGCGGACCGCCACGGTTGGGTCGAGCCACATACGGTTCGTTTTTAGTGCCCTTCACAGTGTTCCACATGGCACGCTGCACACTTTGCGGGCGTGCGGCGTCGTAGATGATTATTGAGTAAGCCTTGTCGATTTTCTGCAAAGCCTGTTGCGCTTTCACCAGAGACAGAGCGGCATCGCGGTGCAGATAGGCGCGTGTGAACGAGCCATACATATTTTTGCCCACGAAATTGTTGGAGGTGGCATAACGCATGTCGATGATGAACGATTGGCACAACGTGGCAACGTCAACCAAGCCGCGGCGCTCCATCTCGCCCTGCCAGTTGGTGCCGGCGCTTGCAAGCGTCAGCCAGCCTGCAAGGGCAATGACAACTGTTAGCAAGAGGCGTTTCTTCATATGGCGATGTCAGTTTTCAATTACGCCGGTAGCAACCACGTCGCTCTTGCCGCGCCAAGGCAGCGGAGCAGTGTATTGCTTATAGGTGACTGTGATGCGTTTGCCTGTATTTTGCAGCCGCATAAGGCGGTAAGCCAGCGAATCGTTGTCGATTGAAAAATTGAAGTCGTTTTCCTTGCGTTTGATTGTGTCGGTGATGAATTGTTCCGACACCATGCCAGCCTCGTAGGTCTTGAACAGCAAGCCCTCGCAACGCACCTCCATAAGGCGTCCGGTAACCTGAGCCTCAGCCACGATGGGATGATAGAACAGCCACCACAAAACAGCTATTGTAACCACCACTGCGCCGGCAATGATGGCAAACACTATGTCGCGGTAGCGGTCGCGAGGCGACACCACCACAAGTTCTTCAATTTCGCGGTCTTCACGCTCCTCAGGCGACTCCTCCCGAGGCGTTTGCTCGGGCAAATCGTCGCTGTCGAAATAGTCGTAGTCAAGTTTTTTGTTAGGATTCTCGTTCATTGTTTTGCCTTTACCTTACATTAATCTACTATTTTTCTATAAGAGGCTGATGCAAGCGCAGCCTTCACATTCTATTACAATTGCATTTTGTCGGATTGAGTCTTCACAACGGTTTTGCCCGAAGCAATGTTTCGGCGGTCGATTTCCATGTAGATGAACGCATAGATGCCGAGCGCAATCAGCAGCAGAGTTTGAATGCCCCACACCAGCATAGCGAATCCTGAGGCGTTAGGGTCGAGGTTCTTCACGTCGAAAGTGCCCACGCCGTAAATTGACAGTCCAAGGATGATTGCCATGTGCCAAGCACCCAATCCGCCGTTTGTGGGCACGCCCATGCCAATGCTGCTAAGCACAAACAGCACCAACACCGGCACAAAGCCAAGGTCGGCAGTGAAATCGAATGCAAAGGTGGCAAAATAGAGTTGGAAATAGTAGCATCCCCAGATGCACAACGTGTACAGCAAGAACATCCATTTGCCCTCCATCTTGCCGATGGCAGCGAATCCGTTCCACAGGTTCAGCACCATTGTGCGCACCTTAAGGATGAGCGCGTTGGATGTTTGGCAGGTGAACAGCCACACCAGCAGCGCCACCATCACGGCACCGCCAACCCACAGCCACACGTTGGTGAGCAGACCCATAACGGCACTTTGCATCTGGTCGCCGAGGCATTGATATATGGCGTCTTTGGCAAGAACCAGCGCCAGCAGAGTGATGAACAGCACAGTGAACGTGTCGCTCATGCGGTCGGCAACCATCGAGCCTACCACCTTGGTGAACGATGCCTTCTCGCGATTGGCAATGTAACCACAGCGCCACACCTCGCCGGCACGTGGAAACACCAAGTTGACGGCATAGGTGCCGAAAATCGAGTTGATGAGCGCGCTCAGCGGTGCCTCGATGCCTATGGCGCGCAGTTGCAGCTGCCAGCGCATAGCGCGGAACACGTGGCTGAACACCGACACCACAATCACGATGCCGAACCACCCGAAGTTGGCTGAAGCCATCACTGCCTTCATCTCGCTGATGTTCACATTGGTGAGAAGAAACCATATCAGAAACACGCCAATCACCACTGGCACTCCGAATTTCAATATTGCCTGAAGAACTTTTTTCATTTGCGCAGATGCATATTTGGTTAACAAAATGGCTCGCTCGATGCAAAGGTAGGGAGCGCACACCATGGTTTTTTGCAAAAGATTCGTTGAATTCATTCAAGTTACACTATCTTTGCATTGGTGCAAAGATACGCCTTTTTTGCGGTTAAGATGCTAAATGCCGCTCATTTTTTAATGGCGCATGGCACAAATGGCTTTGTTACACAACAAAATTTTGTAATCGAAAAGAAAATAATATGCAGCAAGTTAAAGCAAAAAAAGCCCTCGGGCAACACTTCCTCACCGACTTGTCGGTGGCACGGCGCATAGCCGACACGCTTGGCGACCGCGTGGGCATGCCGGTGCTTGAAATCGGTCCCGGAATGGGCGTGCTTACACAATATCTCATGCAAGATGGCCATAGGCTGAAGGTGGTTGAGCTCGACGGCGAATCGGTGGACTACTTGAATGCCAATTTCCCCGACCTGCGCGGCAACATCATTGCCGACGACTTCCTGAAGCTCGACCTGCACGCCATATTCGGCGACGAGGAGTTCTGCGTGATTGGCAATTATCCCTACAATATTTCGTCGCAGATTTTCTTTAAGGTGCTCGACTATAAGGACCAGGTGCGCTTTTGCAGCGGCATGCTGCAGCGCGAGGTGGCACAGCGACTGGCAGCCGGACCGGGCTCGAAGACCTACGGCATATTGTCGGTGCTGCTGCAAGCGTGGTACGACGTGGAATATCTGTTCACCGTCGACGAAAACGTGTTCAACCCGCCGCCAAAGGTGAAATCGGGCGTGATTATCATGCGCCGCAACGGCGTCACCGACTTGGGCTGCGACGAACGCTTGTTCAAGACGGTGGTAAAGACCAGCTTCGGGCAGCGTCGCAAGATGCTTCGCGGCTCGTTGAGAGGTATGTTGCCAAAAGATTGTGAATTGCTGAAAGACCCGTTTTTCGCCCTTCGTCCCGAGCAGCTGTCGGTGGCTGACTTTGTGCGCCTCACCAACATGGTGAAGCATGCCAACGCCGAGCAACAGCCGTGAGCCTGCGGCAATAAGCGCGAGCAGTGAACCCTGTGGCGACAACGACCGTCGAAATTACAGCCATTTGCGCTTCTTGAAGAACAGCAGCGACCCGATGGTGGTGAGCACCGAAATAACCAGCGCCACCACAAATCCCCAGCGCCATTGCTCCATGCCGTTGATGAGGTTCATGCCAAAGAGGCTTGCCACCAGCGTAGGGAACATGATTATCATGTTGAGCGACGTGAGCAGACGCATCACGCGGTTCATGTTGTTGTTAATGACGTTGGCGTAGGTGTCCATCGTGGAATTGAGAATGTTGATGTAGATGGCGGTGGTTTCGCGCGCCTGATTCATCTCAATGTTCACGTCCTCAATAAGTTCGGCATCAAGTTCGTCGACGGGCAAGCGGAATTTGATTTTCGACAACAGAGTTTCGTTGCCACGAATTGAAGTGGCAAAATACGTCAAACTGTCCTGCAAACGCGATAGGCTCACAAGGTCGTTGTTGTCGATTTGTTTGTCGAGGTTGCGCTTGAATTTTTCAATTAGCATGCTCACCTGCTTCAGATATTTCAAATACCACACCGAAGCCGAAAGGAACAGGCAGAACACCAAGTCGGCAGCGTCGCTGAAACCCACAGCTTTGCGTTTGTGGTGATTGATGAAGTCCTGCAACATGCCGGTTTCCTGATGGCAGATGGTGATTATGATGTCCTTTTTGATGACAATACCAAGCGGGATGGTGGTGTAAGGCGAGCGGCTGTTAGTTTTTTTCAGTTGAGGAATACGCAAGATAATCATCAGCCAACCGTCGTCGTAGTCGTAACGAGCACGCTCATCATTATCGGCAATGTCCGACAGGAAATAGTCGGGCAACTGCAGCTTTTCGTTCAAATATTTGATGTCCGAATCGGTGGGGCATGTAACTTGTACCCAACAAGATGGGCGCCAATCTTCCAACTCGTTAATGCCCTTGGTAATGTTCCAAAATGCCAGCATAGCTAAGTCTTATTTCTCGTTAAACTTCCGGTTGTCGTTTGCTTGTCTATTAGCAGATTAGCTTGCGATGTATCACATTAGGCAAGAGGGGCGAACTCTTGCGCTCGGCAAAGATAGCAAACTTTCGGCGAAAATTTTGTTTTTTTACATTAAAAAATAGTATGGTTTTTGCGGCAATATACGGCATTATTGCAATTTTATGATTACTTTTGTTGCAACAAATGCCGTGGGAAGCGCCGTGCTGGCGCAAGAACACTTTATATTCACTTTTTTAACCAATTATACACAACACAAAAAGAATGGGTAAAGTATTGATTATCGGTTGCGGTGGTGTTGGCACTGTTGTGGCTCACAAATGTGCCCAAAACCCCGACGTTTTCAACGAAATTGTGATTGCTTCGCGCACTAAAAGCAAGTGCGACGCTGTGGCTAAAGCTATTGGCGCACCAAACATCGTCACCGACTCGGTGGATGCCGACAGCGTGCCTCAACTGGTGGAGCTGTTCAAGAAACATCGCCCCGACATTGTCATCAATGTGGCGTTGCCTTATCAGGACCTTACAATCATGGACGCTTGTCTGGAATGTGGCGTCAACTATCTGGATACCGCTAACTATGAGCCGCGCGACGAAGCGCACTTCGAGTACAGCTGGCAATGGGCTTACCGCGAACGCTTCGAAAAGGCTGGCTTGACTGCCATTCTTGGCTGCGGATTCGACCCGGGCGTGACAAGCATCTACACTGCCTATGCTGCCAAGCATCATTTCAAGGAAATTCATTACCTCGACATTGTGGACTGCAACGCTGGCAACCACCACAAGGCGTTTGCCACTAACTTCAACCCCGAAATCAACATTCGCGAAATCACTCAAAAGGGTCTGTATTGGGAGAATGGCGAGTGGGTTGAAACCGAACCGCTGGAAATTCATCAGCCTCTCACCTATCCCGAAATTGGTCCGCGCGAAAGCTATCTGCTGCACCACGAAGAGATTGAGAGCTTGGTGATTAACTACCCCACCATCAAGCGCGCCCGCTTCTGGATGACTTTCGGTCAGCAATATCTCACCTACCTCGATTGCATACAAAACCTGGGCATGAGCCGCATCGACGAGATTGAATACGCGGCTCCGCTTGCCGACGACCCTACAAAGACAGTGAAGGTGAAGATTGTGCCTCTGCAATTCCTGAAGGCTGTGTTGCCTAATCCACAGGACCTTGGCTCGAACTACGACGGTCAAACCAGCATCGGCTGCCGCATTCGTGGCATCGGCAACGACGGCAAGGAACACACCTATTATATCTACAACAACTGCTCGCACGAGGCTGCCTACAAGGAAACCGGCATGCAAGGCGTGAGCTACACCACCGGCGTGCCTGCAATGACTGGCGCAATGATGTTCCTCAAGGGCATCTGGAACAAGCCGGGTGTGCATAATGTTGAGGAGTTCGACCCGGACCCATTCCTCGACGTGCTCAACAAGCAAGGTCTGCCTTGGCACGAAGTGCACGATTGCGACCTTGAGTTGTAATAACAATGCAATAATCAAAAAAGAATTAGAGGATGCATCACATTTTGGTCGATGCATCCTCTCTTATTTTTGTCCAAAATTGCCACGCAGTGTTATTCAACACCCATTGTCTTAGTGATACGGGCTGAGGTTGAAGCATTTATGCTGTAGCCCGGTTGGTTGTACTTGAGCACAATCGAGTGGTCGCCTTCGGCTGTAGAGTTGAGCGAAGCGTTGTAGGAGATGGTGATTTTTTCGGGTTCGCCTTCGCGCTCAATGATGTCGCGGATGTTGAACGCAGCCATGCCGTAAGCCAGATAGGTGCCGATGTCGCCCATCTTGTCGTGGCAAAGGCGGAATTCAAATGGGTCGTCGGGGTTGACGCCGCTCACCAAGTTGATGCGGTGCTTCTCGCCGCTGTATCCCCAGCGAGCCAGGAAGTGGATGGTGATATAACCGTCTTCAGCCACAGTGGTCCAGTCGTTCGACACCTGAACAGGGTCGTTGCCGTAAGTGACTTTGTCGGTGTCGATGCCAAGTGATGGCACTACCGGTTTGGTGAGGATACTGTCCACCCAGTGAACAACCACTTCCCACTTTTCGGTGCCGTCGGCCAGTTTTTCGGAGTCATCGCGGCGGAATTGTGTGAGTGCGCGCACCTCTTTGCCGTCGTACATTTTGCCGCTTAAGTTCGATGGAACGGCAATGGTGTTTTTATCGACTTGGAAATAGGTGTGACCCGAATCGTCGGTCTTGAGTGTAACCAAGGCGTTATAGGTGTTTTCCCAGTCGTAATCGTCGTCGTCGTCGCACGAAACGAAAGCGGCTGAACATGTCATCACTGCAATTGCTGCAAAAAAGAATTTGAATTTCTTCATAAGTGTGAGTATTTGTTATGTGTTTGTTAAAAATTAATTTTACGTTACTTATTATGGATTAAGGCGCAAACCCACTTGCAAGCTGAAGTTTGTGTCGTTGTCCTTGAAAGTGTTGCAAACCTGGCTGCCGTTGTCGAAGTAGTGCTTCACGCTTGGCTCGACATAGATGCTCAATTTGGGCAACGCTTTCACCTCGAAGCCCACACCGGCGCCGGTGCTCCATTGGGCGCCGCGTTCTTTCACGCTTTCGGTTTGAGCAAACGGTTCAGCCACGTTGTAGGTGGTGGTGAGGCGACCGCTCACCAATTTTTGCATCTCGGCACCGCCTTTCACGTATGCTTTCATGCGGAGGTTGCTCCAAACGGTGTAGCCGAGGTCGACGGGCACACCCAAATAGTGAAGGCGTTGCTGATAGCTCATCTGAGCATCGTCGCCGTGGCTTCGCAGATAGCTGTACGACACGCCGGTTTCGGCAAACAGGCGGTCAGTGATGCCGTAACGCACCTTCACACCCACATTCAGCGGCATGCTGTGGTGCAGCTTGGGCATTTGGTTTCTTTTCGTCGGGCTGGCTGATGCCGATGAGTTCATCATGTCTTGTGCCAAATAATACTTGCTGTTGAGCCCGTTGTTGCTATTGTTGGTAGGCAAGCCTGATGTGTAGATGCCGGCGCTCAGGCGGCTGCCCTTTTTGTTGCGGTTTTCGGCAATCAGGCTATAGTTGCTGTTGGCAACGCTGCCTGCATAGGTTTTTTGAGAGGATGATTGTGCCTTGTTGGCGGTGTTATCGGCAGTTGATACCGGAGCAGAGCCTACCGAGGCGGCTGTGTCGGTTGCAGCAACTCGCACAGCGGTTTGCTCCGAAGCTTTATGCTGCTCGCGTGTGATGTCGGAAGCAGCCTTTGCCATGTTCAGCGCCACGCGAGCGGCGCGGTAAGCGTCATTTCGGGTAGCAGCATCTTCGGCTGGCGTGTTTTGCGCAAGCACAGGCTCCGAGACGGCTGACGCAGTCGGCTTAATCGGTTCTTTTATGGCAATCTGCTCAACGCGCATGTCCATATCGTGCTCCACACCTAACGTCAGCACATATGCCAGCGCACCCAGCAGCAGGGCGGCAGCGGCAGCCACGCCGGCACGACGCACCCACAATGGCACTGCCACGGCTTTGTGCCGCTGAGGCGCTGCATCAAGTCGCTGCTCGATGCTTTGCCACAGCCCCTCCGGCTCAGCCATGGTGTGGTCAGCCATGCGTTGTTTGATATTTTCCGTGAATTTGTCGTTCATATTTCAATGTTATTCTTTTTTGCTTTCTTAATGTTTTTCGCTCAAATGCTGTTTCACCTCGTTCTTCAGCCATGCTTTGGCGCGAGCCAACTGCGAAGCCGATGAGTTTTCGGCAATTCCCAACTCGGCTGCAATCTGCTTGTGGCTCATGCCGTCGAGCACATACATGTTGAACACGGCACGGTAGCCGGCAGGCATTTGGCGGATGATGCTGTGGATGGCGTCAGCCGACAGGTCGCAGCCTTCGGCATCGTCATTGTCAATCACTTCGGGCAAGTCGCCCGGCAGTTCCACGGCGCCGCGTCGCATTTCACGCTTCACCCAGTCAACCGACTTATGCACAACGATGCGCGTCATCCACGCCAACAGCGAGCCTTCGCCTTTGTATTGAAACTTGTCGATGGTGGTGAATATGCTCATATAGCTGTCCTGAAGCACATCGTTCACCGCATCAGGGTCGGAAACATAACGCGAGCACACCGACGTCATACGGCAGATGGTGTCGCCATACAACGCCCGCGTGGCTTTTCGGTCGCCCTTTGCCACCAATTGCGCTATGTCCTGTTCATGTTTCAAAAAACTGTCATGTTTCGGCGCTTTGCCTATGGCACTCATTATTTTGCCTGTTCACTTTATAATCTTTAAAACACCCGAAATATTGCATCTGTTCAACGAAAAAATACATAAACTTCGCCTTTGAATGTAAAAAAACACCCCTGCTGTACCAAAGGGGTGTTTTCGCCAATTGTCAATGAAAATATGTACGATGCCTATGTGTGGAGCGTGGTTGACGTCACTTCACCCGTATCATCTCGAAGGGCTGTGCCTTCACCTTGTCGAGCGGTTGCCACTGATATTTCACCTTGCCAAAGTCGATGCTGCGCAGGTCGAAGCAGCGAATTGTGCTGTTGTGCATAGTGCGATAGTAGATGCGGCGATTGGTCAAATCGCTTGCCACGGTCCACTGCGTGGCGCTGGGGATGTCGGGCACGGTGTCGCCCGGAGCAAACTGTATGCCTGTGGGAATATCAAAATTGTTGAGAATGTGGAAAGCTTGAACAACGCTTTTCTCGGGCGTGGCTTGCACAGGTGCATTGAGCGAGAAGAATGCAGCGCGCACAAATCGCGACGGCGGAGTCATGTCGCCCGGAAGCCCGTGCATGCCGCTGCCACCGCCCCACGAACGCAACTCCAGATTGCCAAGTTTATGGGCAGGGCTGACGCCTGTGGTCAAGTTCACATAGTTGTTGAGGTTGGCAAGATGCCACTCATAGCCGGGCGAGTTGGTGAGCACACCGGTGGCGGTGCTGTCGAAGAAGTGCAGTTTGCCGCCCACAATTTCAAGCACCACCTGCTTGCCGTTCGGCTCGGTGATGCGCCAATGCACAGTGCCGGCGCGCGGGTCGATGTTGGTGATGTGTATCTCAGTGATTGCCGCTTTCACCTCGTCGATGGTGGCGAATTGGCTCAGAATCCACGACACCAATTGCAGGTCAACCACCTTACGGGCGTTGTTCTCGGACTTATAAGCCTCATATTCGCCGCAGCCGGGAAAATAAAACAGCCCTGCCGAGAGTCCAGTCTCGTTGAGCCCTTCCACCACAAACTCGGGTTGCTGCACAGCCAGCCCCACGAATCCGTAGCGAGCAGCGAATGTCATGCCTTTCATCTCGCCGCCCGGCACCATCGACTGCATTTTGTGGCCGCGCGGCACTATTGCGTATTTGCTTTCGAGGTCGTTGCCAGCCCATTCGATGGTGCGCGCAGGCACCGTTTCGCCACCAAGGGTGTGCAGCGTGATGCCCGTGCAGGCATCGGCGTTGGTCATGGCGCCAAGCCATGCCATTGTGGAGATTGTCATAATGTTGATGATTGTTTTGTTCATTTGTTTTCAGAAAAAAAGTTGCTATTATACAGATTATTAGAGGTCATTTCCTCGGCGAATTTACTGAGAAATCGGTGCTACCGGCATTGTACAGTCGGTCTTACCTTATCTCCTTCTGCAAAGATAACAACGCACAGCGGCATTTGTTCAAATCGCCACTGGTCATTTTCAACCAACAAATGTTCAATTTTTGTATCCGTCGGACTTGAGGGACCCTTTTGAAGGGTAGGACAAGATTCTTTGGCAAGGACGGTGCGGACAAGATTCCTTGGACAGGGGGAAATGAAAAAAGCCCCGGACTTTTCAGCTCGGGGCTCAGGGGGCGGTTACCTACTCTCCCACTTTCGCAGTACC
>JBJECZ010000033.1:0-10665 GCA_051871555.1 Muribaculaceae bacterium
TACATAATAAAGATATCCGCCCAAAGCGCCGAGCAAAACAAAAACTATCGGGTTGGAAATCACGGGTAAATCGCTGTAGATTAAACCGGCTACTGCGATGGGTATTGCTATTGTCCTCCATCCGATTTTCGCTGCACGAGCAGTTGTGATGACCGGAGCAATGATTAATGCCACAACGGCGGGGCGTATGCCCATGAACATACGGCTTATGACTTGGTTGTTCTTTATTGTGTCGGGAGTGAGGAAAATCGCGATAAACAAGATTATTAAAAACGAGGGGAGGATGGTGCCAAGAGCAGCAGCGAGACTTCCTCGCAGCCCACGCAGCTTGTCGCCCACAGAAACCGAGATGTTCACCGCCAAAATGCCAGGCATCGATTGTGCCACGGCAAGCAGGTCGAGAAATTCTTCTTTTTCAATCCATTGGTGTTTGTCGCAAATCTCGCGTTGGATTATTGAAATCATTGCCCAGCCGCCACCAAAGGTGAACGCCCCGATTTTCATAAAAGTGACGAACAATTTCCAGCAAATGTTATTCATCGGCGTCGGTTTTTGTTTGCGCCATTTGCCTGCGGTTGATGTCGCGTTTTTTGTTTAGGTACATCATTTTTGCCACTGCATTTTTTCCGGAACTCATTGCTTGGGCAAACTCGTAGGTGTCGCTGAAGGCATTCAGCACATCGGCGCTTAAGGTTATTGAGGTTTTGCCTTTGCCAACGAAGTCAACAGCAACCTTGTTGCCGTTGTTCTCGGCAACGAATTTGCAGAAATCGGCGCATTTGTCGAAGTGGAACGTAGCCATTTCGCAGCTGCCGCGGTCGGCTGTATAGCGATAGTTAGTAGCTCCGTCGTGAGGAACATCGGCTGTTGAACTTTGAGAACCAGATGCGCGGGCAACAAGATGCGTATGTTGCACCGGAGCTCCGAACACGCAAGTGACAATAAACATGTTGCCCAGTTCGTCTACGCGTGGTTCGATGCCAGTGCGTTCAAATAGCGGTTTTCCTTGCAGCGTTTTTGCAACATAGTAACCTTCAACCATGTCCTTTGTTTTCACAAAGGCAAATCGAGGCTTCAGTTCGATGAATTTCACCGAGTCGGCCTTGATTGTGCTGTCGGCAAGTGCAAATTCACGGTCGATGAGCACGCTGTCGGCAAGTGTGCGCACGTGCATGGCTTTGCGTCGCACCTCGGTTTGTTTTGGGAAAGTCGTATTCAGAGAGTCGATTAAAGAAATGGCTTGCTGCGGGTTTTTGCTGATGCATTCTTTTGCTTGCGCGAGCATGTCGAGAGCTTCTGATTGTTCGCCCGAACCGCCGCTGCACGATGATGCTGCACATAGCAGCAGAGCCATTGCATAGTTAAATATTTTCTCGTTCAACATTTTTTACACCTTTTAGATTTTGTATTTTTTTAATTAGTTCGTTCAATGCTTGAATGCTGCTGATGCCAATAACCAAAAAGCCTTGAAACAGTCCGTCGTGCGAATCGATGGAAATGCTTCGTAGCGACGCGTTTCCCTCCTTGTTTATCACCGAGGTGATATTAGTGACAATGCCTATGTCGTCCTGCCCAATGATGCGCAGGTTTGCAGCGAACTGAGCCCCGAGTTTTCCCGACCATTGCGTGCGTATTTCGCGATAGGGATATTTGCTGAGCAAGTGCTGTAGGTTTTTGCAGTCCTCACGATGAATTTTAATGGCGCCGTCGCTTGCGATAAAGCCTTTTATTTTGTCGCCCAGGATAGGATTGCAGCATTTCGACAACTTATAGTTGATGCCCTTCACATTTTCGCCAATCACGAGCACATCGTCGGTGTCTTTTTCGGCTTTCGACGTTTGCTGTTGCAGAACAAAGTTTTGTGCCGACTCGTGCACAGGTTCGTCGGCTTCTTTTTTGTCGATGGCAAGATATGTGTCGAGCACAATGTTGGCGTCGAGCCGCTCTTGTGCAATTTCAACAAAGAAATCGGTGGCTTGTTTAAATCCTAGCTTTTTTATCACCTTCATCATCTTGGCTTCTTCAAGTTCTATCTTGCGGTTCTTGAATCGGCGTTGAATCAGTTCCTTGGCAATGTCGGTTTCTTTGGCGCGCATTTCGTTCACCGACTGTTTGATTTTGTTTCTTGCCTTAGAGGTTACCACAAAGTTCAGCCAGTCGAGTCGAGGCGTTTGGGTTGACGACGAAATGATTTCCACCGTGTCGCCACTTTTCAGCTTATAGTTAAGTTTTTGGTTCTTGCCGTCGATTTTGCCTCCTACGCATTGACAACCCAGTCGGGAATGTATGTGGAATGCAAAGTCGAGCACGGTAGCTCCTTGCGGCAGTTTGTAAAGGTCGCCTTTGGGCGTGAACACAAACACCTCCTTATCGTAGATGTTCATTTGCATGTTCTTAATCAGCTCCATGGGGCCTTTCTCACCGGCTTCAAGCACGTCGCGCACGTTATTCATCCATTCGTCCAAGCCGCCTTCGCTCTTAATTCCTTTATACTTCCAATGGGCGGCAAGACCGCGTTCGGCAATCTCATCCATGCGTTTAGTGCGAATTTGCACCTCCACCCAATGGTCGCTCGGTCCTTTCACGGTGATGTGGAGGCTCTCGTAGCCGTTGCTTTTAGGAATCGAAATCCAGTCCTTCAGTCGCGAAGTGTTTGCTGTGTAGATGTCGGTGACAATCGAATAGGCTATCCAACAGTCTTTCTTCTCTGCCTCAGGCGGAGTGTCGATGATTATTCGTATTGCAAACAGGTCGTACATTCCCGATAGGTCGACGCCTTGCTTGCGCATCTTGTTCCAAATGGAATTAATCGATTTTGTTCTGCCCTTGATTGTGAATTTCATCCCCGATTTCTCGAGCGCCATTTTGATTGGGCGGATGAAATCGTCAACGTATTTGTCGCGCTCCTTTTTTGTTTCGTTCAGCTTGTGTGCAATTTGCGTGTATATGCTGCGATTCAAATATTTCAGCGACAAATCTTCGAGTTCCGATTTAATGACATAAAGCCCCAATCGATGCGCTAAAGGAGCATATAAATAGCGCGATTCGTTGGCTATGTCGTGCACAAATTTTTCGTCGGGATGGTGATTGATTGCCTGCATCAGGTTCAGTCGGTCGACAATCATGATTATAATCACGCGAATGTCTTCGGCAAACGTCAGCAGCAGCTTGTGAAAGTTGTCGTTTTCCACAGCTGCCTGTTTCTGATAGAGTTCCGACACTTTCAGCAAGCCTCTCACAAGCTTGGCGATGTCGTTGCCAAACCTGCTCTCAATCTCGCTCAATTGCACAAAGTCGTTTTTGCACAGCTCGTAGAGCATTGTTGCCACAATCATACTTCGGTCGGGGGCAATGCTGCTCACCAGCAAGTTGGCTGTGCGCAGGTGCCTTATCGTGGGGTTGATTCCATATTTGTCTCTTTTGAAATGACCGCTGACGATGCCTTTTTTTATCGTCGAATGAATCACGTTGACGTCGTCGCGGCTTAGAGTTGCCCCGGCTCCTCTTATCAGGTCTTTGGTCAGCGCCAAAACAAGCGGTTTCTCTTTATCGTCAAAGTATTTTTCTACACTCATTACAAAAAAATTTCGTCGTTGTTTGAAAATTTCTTGTAAAGTTATTACAAATATTTGTTTTTTATTGCTACATTTGATAAAAATTCACTAACCTTTAATATTATGGAATTTAACAACAACGATTTACAGCAAATTAAAGCCAAAGGCATAAGCCTTGAAGTGATTGAACAGCAATTGGAACGCTTTCGCACTGGTTTTCCGTATCTTAAAATTCGCTCAGTAGCCACCATTGGCGACGGCATCCTTCGTCTCGACGACCAGGAAATCGACCAATGCATAGCCATTTGGGACGAATTTCAGACTTCGGGTGGCACCGTAGAAAAATTTGTTCCGGCATCGGGCGCAGCAAGCCGTATGTTCAAAAACATCTTTGCTTTTGTAACAGCCGCCAAGCCGGCTCCCGAAACTGCCTACGAGAAAAAATTCTTTGCCGAAATCAAGAATTTTGCTTTCTATCCTGCGCTCAACCAAGCATGCCAACGCCTCTACGGCGCCGACATTGACGGCCTTACAGCTGCCGGCGAATACGTTAAAGTTGCCTCAGCGCTAATCAGCAAAGAAGGGCTCAATTATGGCCAGCTTCCTAAAGCACTACTTCAATTCCATCGCACCGAAACCGGTGCCCATACTCCGCTCGAAGAACACTTCGAAGAAGGCGCCCAATATGCAGCCGACCAGTGTGGAAATGTAAACCTGCATTTCACTGTGTCGCCCGAGCACCGTGCCGCCTTCCAAGCCACAATCGATGCCGTGCTTCCTGCCATGCAACAGCAGTGGGGCGTGAAATACAACGTGAGCATGTCGGAGCAAAAATCGTCGACCGACACCATTGCAGTTAACCTCGACAATACACCTTATCGCGAAGCTGACGGTTCGCTGTTGTTCCGTCCTGCCGGTCATGGCGCGCTCATCGAAAACCTCAACGAAATCAATGCCGACGTGGTGTTTGTCAAGAACATCGACAACGTTGTTCCGCGTGCTTTGCGCGATGCCACCGTGCGCTACAAGAAAGTTATTGGCGGTTTGCTCGTGAAGATTCAGCGCCAAATAGCAGCATATCTGAAACAACTCACATCGGGCAACTACACCATCAACGACCTTCGCGAAATGATTAAGTACACTCACGATGTGCTATCGATTCGCAACGAGCAGACCAAAAACCTCGACGACAGCGAGCTGGCTCTCTACCTTATTGGCAAGTTCCGTCGCCCAATTCGCATCTGCGGCGTAGTGCGTAACGAAGGCGAACCTGGCGGAGGTCCGTACTTGGCTGTTAATGCCGATGGAACATCGTCGCCGCAAATCCTCGAGGCTGCTCAAATCAATTCGGCTGACCCCGATGCAGTTGCACTTATGAAGAGCGGAACACACTTCAATCCAGTCGACTTGGTTTGCTACATTAAGGATACCGACGGCACGAAGTTCAACCTTAAGAAGTTTGTTGACCACAACACCGGACTGATTTCAGAGAAATCAAAGTCGGGCGTCACCATCAAAGCACTTGAGCTGCCGGGCTTATGGAATGGCTCGATGAGCGATTGGACTACAGTGTTCGTTGAAGTGCCAATCGAAACATTCAACCCCGTGAAAGAGGTTAACGACCTTCTTCGTCCTCAACATCAAGGCTGATAAATTATTGCACATCCTTTTGTTTGAGAACATACACAGCGGCAGGGGCTTATATAATTCGCTCTTGCCGCTTCGTTATTTCTTTGGGGAGTAGTTTTATACATGCGTTATAAAGTGCTATTAAATAATAAGATTGTGCAATAACGGCGCAAAACAATTTAGTTAAATTTGCCTCGGCAAAATGCAGGCACGCAGTTTTCAGCCAATCGCTGGCTTGCATATATGTGGTTTTGCAACAGCGTGATGTGTTTTTGCCAAGAAAAATTGTATAATCTTAATTTTTAGTCGTTTTTATTGCTGTATGTACAGAATTGATTTGTGCAAGTTCTTTTTTGCAGTTTCGTTTATTGTGGCGTTATCGTTTTCAGCCGGTGCCAAATCAGCTTCGTGCAAGCTTGGCAAGATGCATCACTCGGACAGTGATTTGGTGTTCGACTCGTTGGCTATTAGCTGGGACGAAGGCGTGCCTTTGGGCAACGCCGTTGTGGGCGAATTGGTGTGGCGGCGAGCTGATGCGTTGCGCCTGTCAATCGACCGTACCGACTTGTGGGATTTGCGCCCGGTGGACAGCCTGAGCGGCAACAACTACAAGTTTGAATGGGTGAAACAGCACATTCGCCAAAGAGACTATCTGCCTGTGCAAAAGAAATTCGACCATCCGTACGACCGTGAGCCGGCACCATCGAGGTTGCCCGGCGCGGCGGTTGAGTTTTCGCTTTCGCAGTTGGGTAAACCCGATGGCGTTCACCTTTTTCTTAATAACGCTTTGTGCGAAGTGACTTGGAAGGGCGGAGCCCGCATGCAAACCTTTGTGCATGCCATCGAGCCTGTGGGCTGGTTCGTTTTTGAGAACGTTGATGCCGACATCGAGCCGCAGCTTGTTATTCCAACCTATCAGAACACGGAAGCCGGTGGGCAGGGCAATACAGTTTCGGGACATGGTTTGCAGCGCCTTGGCTACAAACAAGGCGTGGTGGAACGCCAGTCGGGTTGCATCACATATCATCAGCCGGGATACGGCGATTACAGTTACGACGTGGCAGTGCGTTGGAAGCGCGACGGCCGCAAAATTTACGGCTGCTGGAGCATCACTTCGTCGCTCGTGAAAGAACATGCCTTGAAAATCACCGAGCAGGCAATGGAACGTGGCGTGAAGCGCGATTTTGCCCGTCATATGCAGTATTGGCGACAATATTGGGCGCAGTCGTGGGTGAAGTTGCCCGACCAACTCCTTCAAAAGCAATACGACAACGAAATGTATAAATTCGGGTCGGCTTCGCGTGAGCATTCCTATCCGATTTCGTTGCAGGCAGTTTGGACAGCCGACAACGGCAACCTGCCGCCGTGGAAAGGCGATTATCATCACGACCTTAACACACAGTTGAGTTATTGGCCTGCCTATACGAGCAATCATCTTAGCGAAGGATTGGGTTACATAAACACTTTGTGGAAGCAGCGTGACGTGTATAAGCGATACACTCGCCAATATTTTGGCACCGACGGCATGAATGTGCCGGGCGTTTGCACCCTCACGGGAGAACCGATGGGCGGGTGGATTCAGTATGCTATGTCGCAGACCGTAGGCGCTTGGTTGGCGCAGCACTTTTATTTGCATTGGAAATACTCTGCTGACATGGAGTTTCTTCGCCAACGTGCTTATCCGTTTATTCGTGACGTGGCAACATACATGGAGCAACAAAGTTTTGTTGACAGCAATGGGGTACGTAGTCTGGAATTCAGCAGCAGCCCCGAGATTTTCGATAACTCGTTGCAGGCTTGGTTCCTTAATGTGACTAACTTCGACCTCTCGCTCATGCATTTTATTTTCTCTGCGGCAAGCGAATGTGCATTGGCGGTGGGTGATGGCGAAGCTTCGCAGCATTGGCGAAAGCTTCAAAGTGAATTGCCTGATTACGATGTTGATGCACAGGGTGCACTCACTTTTGCCAAGGGTTTTGAATATAACGGCTCACACCGACATTTCTCGCATGCGCTTGCAATTCACCCATTGGGCTTGATTGACGTGAGCAAGGGCGAGAAACACCGCCGAATCATAGATGCCACTCTGCAAAAGCTCGAACAATATGGCGGCGACTATTGGACGGGATATAGTTATGCTTGGTACGGCAATATGCAGGCGCGTGCTTTAAATGGTGAAAAAGCTGCCCAAGCACTGCGCACATTTGCCGAGTGTTTTTGCTTGCCTAACACATTCCACGTCAACGGCGACCAGTCGGGTACAGGCAAAAGCAAATTCACATATCGACCGTTTACACTCGAGGGCAACTTTGCATTTGCATCGGGCATTCAGGAAATGCTGCTGCAAAGCCACACCGGCATAATACGCGTGTTCCCTGCAATTCCTCAAGAGTGGAACGATGTTTCGTTTGACAACCTGAGAGCGATGGGTGCATTTCTGGTGAGTGCCGAGCGCCGGGCTGGGAAGGTTGTGAAGCTGAAAGTGCACTGCGAAAAAGGCGGCGTGTTGCGCATTGCATCGCCTGTAAACGGGCAGGTGCTTGAATATTCTACCAAGCCGGGTGAAGTTGTAGATGTGTTGTGAAATTGATTGTTTCGATTCGTAAAATTAATGTTTGATATGAAAAATGTGATAAAATTATTTGTGGCTCTTTTCTTTGCCCTCAACTGTTGGGCAGTGCAAAAGGCCGAAGAAGTAAACAAGAATGTCGAGAAGGTGTTTGTTGTGTTCAAGACGCACCTCGATGTTGGATTCACCGACCTTAGTTCGGTGGTGACCAAGCGTTATGTAGATGAATTCATTCCCAAAGCAATAGCTGTGGGCGAAAAACTGCAAGCCGACGGCAGCGGTGAGCGTTATGTGTGGACAACGGGTTCGTGGTTGGTTGAAAAGTATCGGCGTGAGGCTTCGGCAGCCGACGTGGCGCGATTAGATAAGGCAATTGAGCGAGGCGACATTGTTTGGAACGCTGTGCCTTATACATTTGAAAGTGAAGTGATGACAAGTGATTTGTTTCGCACTTGCCTGATGCTTTCGCAAAATTTGGATAAGCGCTACGGCAAGCACACCATAGCAGCAAAGATGACCGATGTGCCGGGGCATACGCGCAGCATTGTCAGTCCGCTATATGATGCCGGAGTGCGTTTCTTGCACATTGGGGTAAATCCGGCTTCACCCATCCCAGCAGTGCCAGACTATTGCCTGTGGCGCGACACCAACGGCAAGGAGATTATTTTGGCTTATCAGCGCGACTACGGAACAGAAAATGTTTTGCCCGACGGCAAAACTGCGGTGTCAATCAATTTCACCGGCGACAACCACGGTCCGCACTCCTACGAGGCGGTGAAGAAAATCTATGCTGGTTTGCGCAGTCGCTATCCAAATGCCCAAATAGTTGGCGCTTCGTTCAACGACATTGCCGCACATTTGCTAACTTGCAAGAACACATTGCCGGTGGTTACTTCGGAAATAGGCGACACTTGGATTTACGGTTATGGTAGCGCGCCAGTGCGCATGGCAAAGTTCCGCGAACTGTCGCGCCTCTATTCGAAATGGCTCAAGCAGGGCAAGATTAAAATGAACAGCCCTGAAGCTATAAATTTTGCTGTTGAGTTAGGTTTGATTGCCGAGCACACGCAAGGCATGGACATTAAAACACATCTGCAAAATTGGGATAAATATGATATGGACAAGTTTATTGCCGCACGCAGCACGGCTGCATTTGTAAAGGTTGAGCAATCGTGGAAAGAGATTGACGATTATTTGTATTCGGCAATAGCATTCCTTCCTGCAAAATTGCAAGCTGAGGCACGCAATGCCATCGATAATATTGGCATACAGCCTAAGAACCAACTCAATGCCGAGACAAAAGCCAATCAGTCGCTTGATTGGGACATCAATTTGTTTGGAGGCATCCTTAAAGTGCTTGGTGTGACTTATCGCTGCTACGACAGCCACGACTTTGACGACTATTTGAATCGCTATTTGCGAGCTCGTTATGGTTGGGCTCTCGACGACATTGGCAAAACAGGACTCGATAAGTCGAAGGCTGTCAGCGCCACCGTAAAAGCGCGAGTGGTGAGCAGCAGTATGAAAGCCGCACCTAATGGCACAGCTTTTGAGGCTCAACTACAATTCCCCGATGCGAAAGGCGTTGATGGCAGAGTATTTCCAGAATATGTGCAAGTGCAAGGATTTGCTTATAATGACAATCGCAAAGCCGATATCACATTCACCATAATTAATAAGCCTGCTGTTCGACTGCCCGAGAGTTATTTTGTGTCGTTTGCAGCCGAGGGCATCAAAAAAATTGTTGCTGAGAAAATCGGCGAACGAGTTGACCTAACCGATGTAGTGGAAAAAGGCAACCGTCAGATGCACGGCATAGACCGTTATGTCGACGTTCTTACCAATAATCACACTATTAGAATATGGAGCAAAGACGCTTTCCTGCTTTGCATCGGCGAACCAAATGGCTTGGCTTATTCCACAAACTATCCATCGCTTGAGGGCGGTGTGCATTTTTGCCTTAACAACAATTTGTGGGGCACTAATTTTGCAATGTGGAACGATGGTACACTAAGCTACCGTTTCTCCATCGAATTGCTGAAATAAACCTCGTAATCATAAACAAAATGAAGAAACCATTCTTTATCATATTTTTTGCTGCATTATCATGTGCGGCGATGCAAGGCAAAGAAGCAGTTGATTATGTCAACCCCATGATTGGCGCCTCCACATCGGCAGCTGCTGGCAAAAGCGGGCATGGTCTAGGCAAGACATTCCCGGGCGTAACCACGCCGTTCGGACTGGTGCAACTAAGCCCTGACACAAAAACAGGCGGTGATAATGGTCCGGGGTATTCATGGCATCATCCCACCATCGAAGGCTTTTCGTTTATTCACATGAGCGGAATTGGTTGGTATGGTGATTTTGGGAATTTCCTTGTCACGCCCACAAACGGACCGCTTAAAACATACGTTGGCGATGAAAAGAATCCTGAGACAGGCTATCGTTCGCGCTACTCTCACGACAACGAGGTGGCAAAGGCTGGCTATTATGCGGTGACGCTCAGCGATTATGGCATCCGTGCCGAACTGACAGCGGCTCGACGTTCGGGCATGATACGGTTCACCTTTCCGCAGAACGACACATCGCGCATCAGCATCGACCTTGCTCGGCGCATTGGCGGCTCGGCTACGGAGCAATACGTAAAGGTTGTGGACAGCTCCACCATTGAAGGCTGGATGCGTTGCACGTCGGCTGATGGCGGATGGGGCAATGGCGAAGGAAATGTAAACTATACCGTTTATTTCAGTTGCCATTTTAGCCGTCCTCTCAAGCAATATGGCATGTGGAATGCCCAGTTGCCAAAGGAAATTGATTGTGTGAAACTGCAGACACTTAACGACCCGCGTTATATCAGTGCAGTGAAAAATGCTTCTGTTGAGCGTGGATGCAACGAAATGATGGGGCGTCATA
>JBJECZ010000034.1:0-2693 GCA_051871555.1 Muribaculaceae bacterium
TAAATTGACTATTAAACACGCGAAATTATTATGATTTTGAAATCTGGCGTTTTAAATTTGCGATACGATATAAGCACCTTAGCTTAATTTAATACTATTTTAATACTTGATAGGATTTCTTGAAAATCTGAAGTTGGTAATATTAATCAAGGCGAAATTTTTATAATGCGAAACAGAGTTTAGAGTAGCTGTTTTGGTATGCCGGCATAGCAATCGGGCTTATTTCGATAAGGATTTAGATAATCAATAAATACTTTAATATTAATTTAACTATACTACTATGAGAAAGTTATTCATTAGTTTTTTAATCACTTTAGGATTCCTCGCATCCCCAAATCTTTGGGCACAAGGAGGTTTGAGAACAGACAGTGAAGGAAATACGCTTGGTGAGTCGTTGACTGATGCTGGGCGTACAGATGATTTGAATTCGTTCATATCGATATGTGGTGGTACTTTGTCAGGGAAAAGCATATCATTTAGCGATGATGTAGAGCCTGCCAATAAAGTTCGTGATGTTTACTTTGTAGGCATTAATCATTATTGGAAGGGTGTTAATAGCAGTGCAAATTCGATGTCTGCCTATACCCAACTAAACGAAGGCGTGACTAAAATAGAGAAAGTTCCAGAAGAGGGAATGCTGCAAACTGGAGAGGGCGATGAATACGGCACATTCTACACCTACGAGGCGAAGAATGCAAACAAGTTCTTCTTTATTGTACGTCGCGATAATAGAGGCAAAGGCGCATCAAATAACTATAACCTGGCATTCCAGTGGTATGACGAATGGAGTTATGTAGTAAATACCGATAATGGTTATAGTGACCTTAAATCGTGTATTGCAAAATTGAAAGATGGTAAACCATTCTTTGCTCCACACAACTGTGATACATCGCTTGAAACAAACCACTATATCTCGCTAAACAGCCCTGAAGCTGATGACCCGGATTCAATTGCAGGTTACGACTTCACCGCATTCTTGTACATCCCAAATAATGCACCTACAAGCGGCAATGCTACAAAGAGCGATGTTGGTACTGGTGAATATGAATATGTAGAACAAGGAACATATTATATTTATGATAATCCGGTAAAAGGTTCATTTATAGGACTTGTAACTTTTAGCACGCCAGTCAGCGAGGCAAATGCAAATTATTACATAAAGGACAGCAATGGCGAGTATGTACAATTCAAAACCTCTGAATATGCTGGTAAACACTTTTATAGTAGAAACAATGGTGATGAGGTTGCAACAGTTACCGTTTATCAACGTAACGAAATCACTGTTCAGGCTTACACCAATGCGCCATACGTATTCTTCTATACAGTGGATTTGAGCGGCAAGCGCAGCGATAAGAAGGTTGTGACAGGTTACGATTGTCCTTACGATGCAATCCTCAATTGGACCACTGCTTTCGATAAGTGGAAAAATGAAACGCCAAATACTAAGTACGACGGTATGGTTGAGCACTACATCCTTGAACGCTCTTACGACCAAATCACATGGGAAACTGTAGAGGGTGTTAACGATGTGGTTGGTAATGATATAATCGATGGAACCAAAAAGACCTTTACCGATACAGGTCTTAAAGATTTCGATGCAACAACTGCAAAGATTGGTTATACTGTTTACTATCGTCTCACTTCGGTTGTTCAGAAGAGCAACGGCGTTGAAATGGCTCGCCGTACAGCTGAAGATATTGTAACAATCAACATCCCTGGCACATCGCCATTCTCGCTTACTCTGAAGGATAAGACCAAGTCGGAATATAATCCGGGTTCGGTTAATGAAAGCGGTGATTATGTAGACGGTAAAAACATCTTCACCAATACAATCGCCTCAGCCGAGACTGAAGAACACGATGCTGTTCTGCTTGCAACAAATTCTTTGCTTGAACTTGTTCGCACCGATTCAAATGGTGAAACAGTTGTGTCTTCTTTCAAAGTTGAAAATGCATCAATGTCGCTGAGTGACCTTGCTAAACAGATTGGCACCGACGGTGTGTATAGCGAATCGTTTGAAACTGCTCCTGGCGATGCCATCGACGCAACATATCAATTACGACTCACTATTCCGGGCGCAGATGGTACAAATGAAGTTGTTCTCTCGAATATTGTTAACATTGTTGGCTCGAAGGTTAGCAACACCAGCGTTTCGGTACACCGCTCAGGTACACCTGACAAAGAAACTTGCGCCACAACCGAGTTGTTCCGCAACGAAGTTAAATTCAAGCCAGCAAACACTGGTATCGGCACAGGCTACTATATCTATTGCAACGGTGAAAAGATTATGACCCTTCGCGATGGCGGTAACCTGAAGTTCACCGACCAAGAAACAGGTAAAGAATATGCTGAGGCTGAAGACGGAACATTGTCTGTAACGCTGTTTGCCGAACATGCTCCAATCGCAGAGGGCGAAAACTTGGCAAAAACAGTAACAAGCACAGGTTTCCATTATGCAGTGGTACACTATGATGAATTGGGAACCTACGGCAGCGCAGCATTTGCTTCGGATTATCATGGCGCTAAAGAAGAATTGGTGCTGACAATCAACAATTCAACGTCAACTTTGGGTAGCCATTACGACTTGGTGTTTATCCGCCCTGTTTTGAACTGGACGCTCAACAAGGATGCCGACGATGTTAAGAGCCCAATCCGCTACGACATCTATATGAAGATGGGGCAAGCTGAATTTG
>JBJECZ010000035.1:0-10571 GCA_051871555.1 Muribaculaceae bacterium
TCTTTTAAGTCTTGCTTAAACTCGCAAAAGATGTAGTCTTGTGCCTTTTCTCTAAAATTGTGGATTTGAGTGTTGCTTGTGCATCGGGCACACGATAAATACATTTCATTCAAGAAAAATTCACGACCAAGAGCCAAATCGATATCCTCACTGAAACGGTCAATGATATTCCAACCTTTACTCAAACTCGTACCGCCTTTGAAAAGCAAATACTCGGCAACTCTTGTGTGAAACAAGGCATACAATATGGCTGTTACCCACCAATCTTTTTCCGCAGCAGTTTCATCAATATTTTTCGCTGACACAACACCTTGTATCATCGCCTTACGTTCTTCTATTGAAAAGTCTATCCATTTACTCATTGCCGTTGTCTGTTTTGATATTTCGTTTAATTATTTCCCTTACCCATACCGGTGCCAATAGCAAATCATGTTCGATTGTAGCTGTTTCGGGCGTTGCAGATAATAATTGGGCAACTCTATTTTCCACCATTTCTGTTATATTAGCCTTGCCAATGCTACGAATTGCCTGTACCAATTCAGGCATCAACTTTCCTTTGTAGGCGAAATTCTTAGGTGAACCATGTGTTAAAGCAACCGTTCGATTCCCCAATTTAAGTTTCCTTGAAGAACCCGACGTAAGGAATGATGCTTGCAATGGCACTTGTGTGGATAAACCAAGCCTGTTCGCGGCAGTATCACCTGTAGGGAAAATTTCAGCCTTGTCCCTCTTGGCAATTTCTTTCACAAGTTCAAATGCAGAGGGATAAACCACTCCAAATCGCGTTTTTTTAGCCTTGACATACACGCCTTTGGCTATTCTTGTAATCAATCCTTCTTTCTCAAACTGAGCAAGAAGTTTGGTTACATACTCCACATCAAATTGAGGGAACGAAGAAACAAACATTACCGTGCCAAATTTTGCGCGCGTTAATATTCTTCTAACTTTTTGTTCCACTGAGTTTTTCATATCGATTATTTGCTTATTTTAGTCGGAATAATTGCAAATTTTTCCGACTTCAAAGATACGAATATTTTGTAAAACCAACAAAAAATCAACGACATATCTTTTTTCACTGTTAATCATATACTATTTATTGATGCGGAATGAGCCAAAACGATTTCACCGACACTTCGCCAAAACTAATGTATACAACTAATGTAATCTATGTGCTCGCATTAACAATGCCGAACATTCACAGACAGGACTCAGCCAAATTTGCCTGCTGCAAAGGCGCCGGCATGTTCATAATAAAACTTAAAACGACACAAAAACTGCGCTTAGTGATGGCATTAGTGGCAAAACGGGCAAAAAATTTTTGCCCATAACAATGAAATATTGTAGATTTGCAAATAATTTTCAGAAACAAACCAATTGGACCACTGTCCAAGACAAAGAAGAATATGAAAAAATACATTTCAATGCTGATGTTGCTGATGGTGGCAATCACGAGTGTCAACGCTTCGGCAGAATCGCGATGGGGCATCGTGGCAGGCGCCAACATCAACCGCTTCCCTGCCTATCAAAAAGGCATCTATAAACTCTACGACGTAAACAACGCCGTTGGAGGTTCGCTGGGTGTGAACGGCGAAATCTTCTTCCCCGGCATCGGAATGGGCGTCGACGGTTCGCTCATCTACAATTACACCCAAGCCAAATTGCACCTCGGGCAACAAGAGGTGTGGGCTTCGCAAGGCATCGACGTTGAAAAAACCACTATGCACATCCTTGAAATTCCTTTGAACCTCAAGTGGCGCTACATCAAGATGGATGGCTTCGAAAACAAGCTTTACCCGTTTTTGTTTGCCGGTCCAAGCATCAACATCATGCTGGGCAACAGCGATGGCGGCTCGATGAAATATACATCCACCTCGCTGGGCTTGCACGTAGGCTTCGGCATTGAAGTGATGCGACGCTTCCAAGTGTCGGCTCTGCACGAATGGGGCATCAGCCAATCATTTAAAACAAAGTTGCTCGAGGATAACGCCCACAAAATTCACGCGTGGAAAATCAGAGCAACCTATTTCTTCTGAACACAACGATTCAAACTTAACCTAACCAAAAATAGGAGGTAGCCCATCAGGTCTATCTCCTATTATTTTTTCTTATATTATACAAAATATGCATTATTATTCCTTAGCCTACTATACTTCGCTTTTTTTCATTGAATGCAAAATTGTCGCCTCTTGCCTTGCCTATTTTTGCGAGATTGTGCTTAACTTTGTCTCTACAGTATAAACACATTTCAACCGTCATAACATGTAATTAACCAATAAATAAATCATGCTCATTACAGAACATCTTCGGAAGCTAATGACTTTTGATGCCGAAACAAACACGCACGACATCCAAAAGCGTTTTGAGCAAATTGCCCAATTGTTATTTAGCAAATTTGCCATCCAAACAAATAACAGGAAATATCTCTTTAAAGAAATTGAATTTTTCTTCTACAACAAGAAGCATCGCGATATTATAACACACCCTCGCACATCGGAAGCATTATGCTGGTATGTTAACGATTTCGGAGGAATCGACCTCAACTTTGCAAGCAACATTTCATCTTGTATCAAACCTGATAAAAGGGAGAAATTGACCAAAAAATATATATTAGACGATGAAGCCTACTTTGGAGGCATACTCATCCGTCAGTTGGTAAGTGAAGACGGATTGAAAGTATTAAACGGACCATGGGCATGCGCAGACTTGTTCAGATGCTTCACTGCTACTGGCACCCTCAAAGACACACCAGTTCTTGTGGAACATGATAGCTGGATGGTTTCATACGTGGCAATGCCTCGAATAAATATTCTGACAAACAAGAATCAAACCGCAGAGAGCAAGGTGGACTACATAGTTGGTAATTATCACGAAACTCCTAAGAAAGAAGGTCTTTACACCGACTTTTCTTCGTTCATCGAAAAACGATATAGATATATTCGGTGCGACAATCTCATACATGACAAAGACACCAACACTGTGTTTTTATCACCATTGTTAAAGGAAAGCCATCCTGAGTATTACCGTAGGTTGTTGAATCTACTTGATGAAATAGGAGTTGAACCACATGAATTAAAAGCAACCCGCGACTATTGGGCTCGCGATTATATGCCCGTGCAATTAGGCAAGAATGAATTCTTGAAATACCGCTATTATCCCGATTATCTTGTTAAAAGCAAGAAAAAAGATGACATAAACTCAATAACCGATTCTGCAAAGGTTTTGAGAGGGATGGGAATTAACTGCCATTCAACAAAACTAATAATCGACGGAGGGAATATGATTACTTGTGGCCCATACATAGTGATGACAGACAAAGTATTCACCGAGAACGGATATGAAAAAGGCAATGAAAGTTTTAAAACTATGCTTGAAACAGAACTTAAGCATCCTGTAATTATTATACCTTGGACTATGCACGGCGATTTCTATGCTGACGACACTGATAAATACGGACATTCCGACGGTTTTATTCGGTGGTGTGGGAACAATCGCATTTTAATGGGTAATCACGGCGATTGCTATCCTAAAGAGGCTAAAGCCATTCGTGAGATTATTGAAAGTTACGAATTCGTAGTTACCGAAATGAGTTTCAACGACAAGGTTTCGGCATCGCCATGCACCGACCTTAATTGGGCATATATCAATTTCCTTCAAGTTGGCAAAAACATCATTATGCCTACATTCAACATTGAAGAAGATTCTATTGCCCAGCAATACATTCAAGAGGCTTTTCCCGAATGCAATATTTTCAAAATTGATTCGACAGAAATCGCATTCGAAGGCGGAGCTTTACATTGCATCAGTTGGAATGTTTTGATTTAGGCTTAGAGGCAGACGCGATTTACCCCGTACTGGGTCTGCAACCGCTCCACGGTTGGTTATATTGGGAGACTACCTTCCCTATGTAGCCGGCTAACGCCGTCAACATAGGGTTATTGAAGTTGTAACCGCCCCGCGGTTAATGTCGCAAACAAATGGTTATAACCCGGTTGGTGGGTATTCCGCCGGGCTGTGCGGATGGAACCGTCATCAGCCCATAGATGCGTGGGCGTTAATCAAACACGCCGACAATCGATTCCTCGGCTTCGAGCGGCTCGCCGGCTTGGTCGATTGGCACGCCGCCAAGATATTCTTTCTGACAGAGGTCGAGGTCGACTGGGAATTCAAACTTGCGGTCCTGCGAATACGGCAACGACTTGTCGGCAAACACGCTTCGCATATACAACCCGAAGATAGGCAACGCCATAGCAGCGCCTTGTCCACTCGCCATGTTGTTGAAGTGTATGTAACGTTCCTCGCCGCCTACCCACACGCCGGTCACCAGGTCGGGTGTGAAGCCCATAAACCAACCGTCGGCATTATAGTTTGTAGTACCGGTTTTGCCGCCAATCTGGGCTGTGAGGTTGAACGGAGCGCGGCGCAAGCGGGCACCGGTGCCCGAGTCCACCACATTTAGCAATATCGAGAGAATCTTATAATAGCCTTGCTCGCTAATCACCTCGCTGAACTTGGGTGTGAATTCCGAAATCACGTTGCCCTGATTGTCGGTGATGCGCGTCACGTAGACGGGGTCGACACGCATGCCCTTGTTGGCAAACGCGGTGTAGGCTGCCACCATCTCCTTCACCGACACGTCGCATGGGCCGAGGCACAGCGACGGCACGGCGTCGAGATGATTAGTGATGCCAAACGAATGCATTTTGCGCACCAGCTGCTGCGGCGACATGCGGTCGGCAGTGATGAGGCGTGCCGAAATCCAGTTGTTTGAATTGGTGAGCGCCCATCGCAGCGACACCATCTCGCCAACGCGTGCACTGCCCGAGTTGCGGGGCTGCCATACGCCGCCCGGCACCTCAATAGTGGGCATCTCGTTGAGGAATTCGTCGCAAGGGGTATAGTCCTCTTCCATGGCAAGCGTGTAGAGGAACGGCTTGCAGGTTGAACCAATCTGACGGCGTCCACGACCAGCCATGTCATACTGGAAGAAGCGGAAATCGGGTCCGCCCACATAGGCTTTCACGTAGCCCGTAGTCGGTTCCATCGACATCATACCTGTGCGCAGAAACGATTTGATGTACATAATCGAGTCGAGAGGCGTCATCACAGTGTCGATACCGCCATCGTAAGAGAACACGCGCATCTCGGTCTTGGTGTTGAAATTCTGCTTGATTTCCTCTTCGTTGAGTCCGGCAATCTTCAGCACCCTGTAGCGTTCGCTTTGGCTGATGGCATTCTTCACCAACTGTGCCTTTAGGTTGCGGGGCAATTCCTCCACATTGTTGCTGTAAGGGTTGCTCATGCCGCCACGCTCACGCACAAAGCGGCGCTGAAGGTCTTTGCCAAGATGGTCGAGCACGGCTTTCTCGGCATAGCGCTGCATGCGCGAGTCGATGGTGGTGTAAATTTTCAAGCCATCGGTGTAGATGTTATATTTCTTACCATCGGGCTTTCGGTTCTTCTCACACCAGCCATAAAGCGGATTGGTTTCCCATGCAATCGAGTCGTCGACGTAGGCCTGATAGTTCCACGAGGGATAGTCGCTCAGCACCGGCTCCTTAGCCGTCATTATTCGGCGCAGCTCCTCGCGGAAATATGGGGCAATGCCGTCCTTGTGGTCGATGCGGTGGAAATTGAGCGTCAACGGCTTTGCCTTGAGTTCGGCAGCCTCGGCTTCGGTGATAAAGTCGGCTTTGAGCATCTGCTCGAATACCACGTTGCGGCGATTCTGACAACGCTCGGGGTTGCGCACCGGATTGAAGTACGACGGGTTTTTGAGCATACCCACCAGTGTTGCAGCCTCCTCCACAGTGAGGTCTTTAGGCTCCTTGCCGAAATATACAAACGCAGCCGACTTAATGCCAACGGCATTATACAGGAAGTCGAACTGATTGAAATACATCTTAATGATTTCGTCCTTGGTGTAGTAGCGTTCAAGCTTAAGGGCAATCACCCACTCCACCGGCTTTTGCATGGCACGCGAAACAATGTTGCTCGACTGCGGCGAATATAGCAACTTGGCAAGCTGCTGGGTGATGGTGCTGCCGCCGCCGGCATTCTTGCGCTGCAAAATGCCACGCATCACCAGCGCACGCACCATGGCTCGGGCGTCGATGCCCGAATGGCTGTCGAAGCGCACGTCTTCGGTGGCAATGAGCGCCTGAGTGAGATATGGCGACATCTCGTCGAAATCCACATACACGCGGTTACCTTTGCTCTGATAGAAGCGGCCCATCTCCATGCCGTCGCTGCTGTAAATCATCGAGGCAAAGCGGTCCGACGGATTCTTCAGCTCCTCGATGGGCGGCATATAGCCAACTATGCCGTTATATATCAATATGAACATTACTATGCAGAATGCCACAATGCCACCAAATCCCAGCCACATCCATTTCACCACCTTTTGGGTGAATGCGCTGTTGCCCGATGCAGTTTTCATTATATTCTTTATTGCCATGATTATTGTTTTGTCGTTATCCTATAGTTAAATATTGCGTTGTCAGTGCGCCGCACTGCGGCAATTTACCTAATAAAATGCAAATATAATAAAAATGAGCATCACTTATCCATCATGCCGCATTAAAAATTTCATCTGCGAATTATCTTGCATTTTTTTGACACCCCTACACAACAAAAGGCAAAAAATTCTTTATCTTTGCAATATGAGATGTGCATTTTCACATAATGCCGTGTTGCAGCCGACTTACAATTCATTTCGTCACGAATGGCATCAGTCGGTGCATGATATCGTTTTCTCTCGCCTAAAGCATTTGCAGCCAGTCAGTCATCCTATTGGGGATACTTGATTGGCTCATTTTTTTCATCACTCGGCACAGAAATCAGTTCCGTAGAACCATTGAAATAAACATTAAATAATCACAACCAATACATTCAACAGAAAATATGAGCAACAAAAGTCTGGTTTCAATCAACGACCTCACCAAGGACGAAATCCTTGAACTGATTGAGAAAGCAAGCCATTTCGAAGCGAACCCTAATCGCAACATCCTCGCCGGGAAAGTGGTGGCGACGCTGTTTTTCGAACCGTCGACCCGCACCCGACTGAGTTTTGAAACCGCTGTCAACCGCCTTGGCGGACGCGTCATCGGCTTCTCCGACGCCAACACTACCAGCAGCAGCAAAGGTGAAACGCTCAAGGACACCATCATGATGGTGAGCAACTATGCCGACCTGATTGTGATGCGTCACCACATCGAAGGCGCTGCTCGCTACGCAAGCGAGTTCGCTCCCGTGCCCATCATCAATGCCGGCGACGGTGCCAACCAGCACCCAAGCCAAACCATGCTCGACCTCTACTCCATTCGCAAGACACAAGGCACGCTCAACAACCTCACTATAACCATGGTGGGCGACCTTAAATACGGCCGCACCGTGCACTCGCTGCTCATGGCTATGCGTTATTTCAATCCACGCTTCAACTTTGTGGCGTGCAACGAACTGCAAATGCCCATCGAATACAAAGAGTTCTGCCAAGCCAACGGCATCGAATATCACGAATACAAGGATTTCTCGCAAGAGGTGATTAACGAAACCGACATATTGTATATGACGCGCGTGCAACGCGAACGATTCACCGACCTGCTTGAATACGAACGCGTAAAGAACCTCTACAACCTTCACAACGCAATGCTCGACGGCAGCAAACCTAATCTGCGCGTGCTGCATCCGCTGCCTCGCGTCAACGAAATCAGCTACGACGTCGACAGCAACCCAAAAGCCTACTATTTCCAACAGGCGCAAAACGGTCTGTATGCCCGACAAGCCATCATCTGCCGCTCGCTCGGCATCGACTGCTAATCCAACCTAACACATCTCATCCAACATCATAACAACTAAGCATATCATGACTAAGATAAATAACGACTCGCTCGCCGTTGCAGCGCTGAAAAACGGCACGGTTATTGACCGAATCAACCCCGAAGTGCTGTTTAAAGTTGCCGACTTGCTCGACATCAAAGCCATTAAAACAAGCGTTACTATCGGCGTGAACCTCGACAGCAAAAAAATGGGCAAGAAAGGCATAATAAAAGTTGCCGACACCTATTTCACTCAGGAAACGCTCAACCGCATCGCGCTCATCTCGCCTCAAGCCAAAATCAACATCATACGCAACTATGAAGTGACCGAAAAGCACCACGTTTCGCTACCCGACACCATTGTGGACATTGTGAAGTGCAACAACCCCAAATGCATCACAAACAACGAACCCATGCCAACTGTATTCCATGTGGTTGACCGCAATCCTGTGACTCTCTGCTGCCACTACTGCGAACACAAGGTGCAACAAAACGAACTGACACTGAAATGACAACCGACAACAAAGAAATCTGGCGCCCGGGCAACATGATTTATCCCCTGCCCGCCATGATGGTGAGCTGCGGCGCAACGCCCGACGAATACAACGTGTTCACCGCATCGTGGGTGGGCACCATCTGCTCCGACCCCGCAATGTGCTTCGTGAGCATTCGCCAGTCGCGCCACAGCTACGAGATTGTGAAGCGAAACATGGCATTCACGCTCAACCTCACCAACGAAGACCTCGCCCGCGCCACCGACTGGTGCGGCGTGCGCTCCGGTCGCGACTACAACAAGTTTGCCGAAATGAACCTCACTCCGGTGAAAGGCATCAAAGTGAACGCGCCCTACATAAACGAGGCGCCAATGAGCATTGAATGCCGCGTGAAGCAAATAATTCACCTCGGCACTCACGACATGTTCATTGCCGACGTGATGAACGTGCTTGCTGACAAACGCTTTATCGACCCGCAAACCGGCGAATTCGACCTCAAAAAAGCCAACCTTATTGCCTATTCGCATGGCGAATATTTTAAATTAGGCGAAAAAATTGGTAACTTTGGATGGTCAGTGAAAAAGAAATAATTAAAACTTTTTATCTTTATAAAACCAATATGGAAAGAGACTCTTTAATTTTCGACATCATCGAACGCGAACACCAACGCCAAAAAAAAGGCATTGAACTCATCGCATCTGAAAACTTTGTCAGCGACCAAGTGATGCAAGCAATGGGCTCCTGCCTGACTAACAAATATGCCGAAGGATACGCCGGACATCGCTACTACGGCGGCTGCCAAGTGGTGGACGAGGCTGAAACGCTTGCCATCGAACGCCTCAAACAACTCTTTGGCGCCGAATACGCCAACGTGCAGCCTCACTCGGGCGCCCAAGCCAACATGGCTGTGTTTATGGCTGTGATGAAACCGGGTGACACTTTCATGGGCTTGAACCTCGCTCACGGCGGTCACCTGTCGCACGGCAGCCCAGTAAACTTCTCGGGATTGGTGTTCAACCAAGTGGAATACAACGTGAAAGAAGACACCGGGCTTGTTGACTACGACCAAATGGAAGAAACAGCTCGCCGCGTACACCCCAAACTGATTGTGGGCGGCGCCAGCGCTTATTCGCGCGAATGGGACTATGCCCGCATGCGCCGCATTGCCGACGAGGTTGGCGTGCTGCTCATGATTGATATGGCCCACCCCGCAGGACTCATCGCTGCCGGGCTGCTCGACAACCCTCTGAAGTATGCCCACATCGTCACCTCAACAACCCACAAGACACTGCGCGGCCCTCGTGGCGGCATCATCTTGCTCGGCAAGGACTTCGACAACCCTTGGGGCAAAACCACTCCTAAGGGCGTGATTCGCAAAATGTCGTCGCTGCTCGACTCTGCCGTTTTCCCAGGCGTGCAAGGCGGTCCGCTCGAGCACGTAATCGCTGCCAAGGCTGTTGCCTTCGGCGAAGCGCTCACTCCTTCGTTTAAGGAATATCAAACACAAGTGAGAAAGAACGCACAAGTTATGGCTCAAGCGCTCATCGACAAGGGATATAAGATTGCATCGGGCGGCACCGACAACCACTGCATCCTCGTTGACTTGCGCACCAAGTTCCCCGACCTCACCGGCAAGGTGGCTGAAAAAGCGCTTGTTGAAGCCGACATCACTGCAAACAAAAATATGGTGCCTTTTGACACCCGCTCGCCATTCCAAACCTCGGGCATCCGACTCGGCACTCCTGCCATCACCACTCGCGGCGCCAAGGAAGAATTGATGGGCGAAATTGTTGAAATGATTGACACCGTGCTCTCAAATCCCGAAAGCGAAGCCGTAATTAAAGCCGTTCGCGAAAAGGTAAATTCAACAATGAGCAACTATCCGATGTTCGCTTATTAATAAAATTAGCACTCGGATGTTACGACCTTCATACAAAAACGTTGAAAATGCCGATTAAATCGCACTTTTCAATAAAAAAGCATACAACTTTAATATAATTATTGTATATTTGCAACATCTAACAATGATTGATATAAAGTATTAGTAAAGTAACATCATTTATTTAGTAATGCAAGGATACGGGCGATGTGAATCGGCCGTATTTTTGTTTATATATATATCGGCAAGTCATAAACCCAAATCGGTCATTAGACTATTATGCGCTAACAAACTTTCTTTTTGTCATCTGCCTTTGCGGATTTTCGACTAAAATGGGTCTCCATTGCGCTATTAAAAACGTAGAGACATCTATTCAAAAAAAAT
>JBJECZ010000036.1:0-10548 GCA_051871555.1 Muribaculaceae bacterium
AACTGCAGATATTGCAACTTGGCGACGAGCGATACGCACGCCATCCGCTGGTGTATGTGGTGGAGGCCGCCGACGACATCTGCTATCAGGTGATGGACATCGAAGATGCCCACAAACTGAAAATAGTGGGCTCGGCTGAAGTGATTGATTTATTCCTCAACTTCTTCAGCGACGAGCGCCGAAGCCATCTGCAGCAGGTGATGGCATCGGTCGACGACCCGAACGAAAAAATTGCCTATCTGCGCTCGTGCATAGTGGGTACGCTGGTGAGCGAATGTGCTCAGGCGTTTGTCGACAACGAGCAAGCCATACTCAGCGGCACTTTCAGCGGCTGCCTTATCGACCACATGGGCGAAGTGGCGCGAAACGCCTATCAAGGCTGCTCGAAACTGGCGTTTGCTCGCATCTATCGCGCCAGCGACGTGGTCGACATCGACCTTGCCGGCAATCAAATCATCACCACCTTGCTGCACAAACTGGTGCAGGCGGTGCTGCATCCCGACCTCAACTACTCGCAACTGCTGCTGAGCAAGGTGCCTCAACAATATGATGTTGATGCACCCACCTTATTCGAAAAACTGCAAGCCGTAATCGACCACATAAGCGGCATGACCGACGTGTATGCACTCGACCTCTACCGCAAACTAAATGGCATGTCGCTGCCTAACGTGTAAGCGGCAACTTGCTGCTCTTATTCTTGCGTGGCAAGGCTGTTGGCTGCCACAAACGCTTGCAACACAGCACCACCGTCGATGCTTGGCGTGTAGGCGAGCAATATGTTAACCTTGCTGCCGAAGCCGTGGTCGATGAGTCCTTGCACACTCTCCTTAACGCAATAGTCGCCGCACAAGCCGCACACGTCAATCTGGTCGTAACCGCCGTCGGCTATCATCTTTGCAAGGCGCGGACCATTCTCTGCGTTGGCGAATATCGAGTATTCGTCGCGCTCACGCAGGTTGCCTTTGGTGAAGCACTTAATCTCCTGCTCACAAGCCTGGGCAATGCCGTCGTGAAGCGCAGCGCCCACGGTGTGCTGCACGCAGTGCGCAGGCCACAAACCGCCCTCGCCAACTGCAGCAAACGAGTTGTGGCACTTGGGATGCCAGTCTAAAGTGGCAACAATGTCGGCATACTCGTTGCCATGAGCTTTAACATAACCTGCCAACGCCTCCATTGCTTCGGGTGCGCCCTTAACTGCCAAGCTGCCAGTGATGAAATCGTTCTGGCAATCTATCAAAATCAAAAGTTTCTTCATCGTAAATTCTTTTTTATTATAATTATTATCGTTTATAAGTTATCTAAAAATCAATGTCGCTCACGCCAAGCACCATCACGCTCACACGCACGCCCTCAATATTCAGCAGCGCCATTGCGCAATGAGCCAATGTGGCGCCGGTGGTGATTACGTCGTCAACAAGCAGCACATGCTTGTGGGCAAGCTCGTTGGTGCGCACCGCATCGTAGATGCCCTCCACGCTATGCCATCGCTCAAGGCGGTGCTTAAGCGTCTGCGAGGAGTGTTCCTCTGCCACAAGGTTGTTGCCCACCGCAATTCCAGTGGCAGTGCTAATGCCGCGGGCAATGTATTCGGTTTGATTGTAGCCACGCTCAGCCACCTTGCGCTCATGCATCGGCACTGGCAAAATCACATCAATATCACGGAAAAAACCAGCCGACATTGCCCGTTCAGCAGCAATCCGCCCTAACCATTCGCCAATGGCAGGCACCCGCCTATACTTCATGTCGTGAATGATGTTGCAATAGCGGTCGCCGCGGCGATAATAGAAATGCCCGTAGCTACGCTCAACAAGCGCCTTGCCGGCAAGAGCCTGGTCGATGGCATTAAACGGGCGATGTTCAAATCCCGTAAGCGGCATCTCAGCCATGCATTTGCGGCACACAAAACGCTCGTCGCGGGCAAGCACCTCGCCGCATACCGAGCACGTGCGAGGCACCAGCGTGTCGCCCAAAGCTTCGGCAACCATCCTCAGCGATTGCGCCATTGCCCGTATGTAGCCGTTAATATTCGTCATCACACGATGTATCGTTCCATTTAGCCGCCAACTTTTGCGCAACAGGATACACCAAACTCTGCTCAAACCCACGCTGAGCGGCATATCGCAGCAACTTGCTCACGGCGTCGGCGCGCGAAGCGGCATTAAGGGTGCGGGCACGCGCTTCGAGCAGCGACTCAAGCATGCTGGCATATTCATCTTCGTCGATTTGTGCGATAGCTTCGGCAATCACTTCGGCGCTCACGCCCTTTTGGCGCAGTCCATACGCAATCTTTATCCTGCCGTGATGGCTGAAGCGCACGCTGTCGTTGGTGAAAGCTCGCGCAAAGCGTTCTTCATCAACAAAGCGCTCATCAACAAGCCGTTGCACAACCTCGCGAGCCTGCTGCGCTGGCACACCCCACGCCAGCATCTTGGCAAGGCATTGTGCCGGAGCATACTCGGTGCGCGAACACATCCGGGCAAGGCGCGCGTAAGCTTGGTCAGGAGTTAACGGTTTCATTATCGTTGCATTTTAACTGCCGAGGCAAACCGTTCGCGCCCGTAAAGGTCGCGCACAATCTGCACATCGGCAAATCCCGCCCGGGCAAGCATGTCAGCCGTTTGGCGGGCAAAAAGTGGATTAATCTCAAAATACAGGCTGCCGCCATTCACCAGCGAAGCCGCCGCATAGCAGGCAATGGCGCGATAGAACAGCAGCGCATCGTCGTCGGGCACAAACAGCGCCAAATGAGGCTCGTAGCGCAACACATTCGGCTCCATGGCTTCGGCTTCGTGTGCTGCTATATAGGGCGGATTGCTCACCACGATGTCATGGCAAGGCTGCACAGGCGGCTCCATAGCCAAAATGTCGGCTTCGCGAAACGCCACCTTGCAGTGCAGCGCCCGGGCATTGCGGCGTGCCACATCAAGCGCCTCTGCCGAGATGTCGAGCGCCTCGACATGCGCAAACGGCAGCCAGCGCGCAAGGCTCAATGCTATACACCCCGAACCCGTTGCCACGTCAAGCACCCGAAGGTCCTGCTCAGCGCCATGCTGGTCGATAATCATGTCGACAAGCTGCTCGGTTTCTACCCGCGGGATGAGTGTATGGCGGTTGACCTCGATGTTCAGTCCGTGAAAAACCGCACAGCCCACCACATACTGCACCGGCTCGTAGTTGCACAGCCGCGGCAACGCATCGCGCAGCTTCTCCTCAACAGGCTCGGGCAACTCGCTCGTGCCGCGCAAAACCACGTCGACCGGCGTATAGTGCATCCACTTGTCGATGAGTATCCGCCAAATTGCCTCAACCTCTCCGCGAGGATATATCGCTGAAAGCGTTTGACGCGTTAAGATATGTGCTTCGTCGATTGTCATAAAATTTGCTATGTGCTGCGAGCAAAGATAACACTATTTTTTTGCATACTAATTCGCTCGCAGCACAATTTTAGCGTCACCTGCCGCGATAGGCACTGCAACAAAATGCAACAAACAGCCTCGCCGATGCCAAATTCTTTGTTAAAAAGCAGAAAAACTCGGCGAAATGTACCTTAATGTGGATTGCAGTGTGCTAATTCGAGGAAATATTGTTAGTTTTGCCATGCGAAAAAGGCATATTGACACCTTAATTTTATCCTTAAAAAAAGGTTTATAGTGTCAATAATAGTGAAATAATAAAAGTTTTGACCAATAATTGCAAATTTGTTCTTAAATTTGCACTTTACAAAGAAACAGAAAAATTTTTAGATGAAAAGGAAGTTTCCATTATATCTGCTATTGGGCATGATGATTAGCGCGTTGGCAATGTCGTGTAACGACGATTCCGACGATGCGTATGAGGAATATGTGATTTCAAACAACACTGCTGTGACTGCATTCAACCTGAATGCCGACGACAGCGTGCTTGCTAACCTCGACTCGGTGCATTTCACCATCGACATTAGCAAGCGTATAATCTACAACGCCGACTCGCTGCCGCGAGGCACCAAAATCACAGGTTTGACCATCACTGCCTCGTTCCCAACAACCGCAGCCTGCAAGATTGTTCAGGAGGCAGGCACAGTGCGCCCCGACTCGATTTATGACTACACCACAACCGACTCTATCGACTTCACAGGCAACGTGAAATTGCGCATCACTGCTGCCGACGGCACCGAGGTTGACTATCAAGTGAAGGTGAATGTGCATCAACTCGAGAGCGATTCGCTCTACTGGAATCAACTGGCACGCCGCGACTTGCCTAATGTTTCGGGCACGCTGAATGCTCAGCGCACCGTGCAATGCGGCGACAAGCTTTACACTCTGCTCAACTGCTCCAACGGTTTCATCTTGTCGGCTACCGACAACCCCGGCACAAGCGATTGGCAACAAATTGATGCTCAATTTGGCATGGTGCCCAACGTGAACACCTTTGCAGCCACCAACGACGCCCTCTATGTACTTGACGAAAACGGTGCACTCTACACTTCAACCGATGGCGCGGCGTGGACCAACTGCGGCATAATTTGGCACAATATAATTGGCGGCTACACCGACCGTGTGCTCGGCGTGGGCACTGACAACGATGCCTACACCCTCGACGAATATCCTCGCCCCGACGGCTACACCCCAATAGCTCTGCCCGACGGATTCCCGATTGTAGGCAATTCACAACTTTCGGTTTACGACAACACTTGGAATAAACAGCCGCAAGTGTTCACCGTTGGCGGAATCGACAAAGACGGTCGTTTCCACGGCGACTGCTGGGGCTACGACGGCAGCAAGTGGGCTTTGCTCCGCACCGAAGTGCTGCCACCGATGGCCGACGTGGCTGTGGTGAGATACGTGTCGTATGAAGGCGGAAGCATTATCAGCGATGCCAAAGAACACCGCACATGGTTTGCCTTGGGCGGACGAAATGCCAAAGGCGACATCAACGATGTGGTTTACATCTCTCGCCACCAAGGGCTTTATTGGAGTCAGGGCGACGACTTGCTGCAGCTGCCCGACTACATCGGCAATTTCTACGGCGCACAAGCATTCTGCTATAGTTCAACCCTCACTCGCAGCACAAGCTGGTGGACATCGATGCCATCGAAGCAGCTGCCGGTGTGGGCAAGCATTGTGCAACCCGTTGCCACCCGCGCTGCCCAAATCACCAACGAATGGGATTGCCCATACATCTATTTGTTTGGCGGCATAAACAGCAACGGCACCGTTAACAACAGCATTTGGCGCGGCGTAATCAACCGCCTCACATTTGCTCCGATTTTATAAGAGAGAATATCATCGACCCAAGCACAAAACAACCGCTGCATGATAGAGTTTCTTTAATATAATAATGTCAACCACTCAAGAATAGCGACATGAAGAAACTGGCTGTAATAATGCTGATGATTGCCTCCATGATGGCTGCCCAAGCGCAAGAATATCGCTTCGAAGCCGGTGGTGCAATAGGAATGAGCGGATATTTGGGCGATGCAAACAATGCAAACCTGCTGAAGAAGCCCGGCTACGTTGCCGGCGGCTTGTTCAGATACATAATAAACAGCCGAATGGCACTGAAGGCTAACCTGCTGACGGCAAAGATAAGCGGCAACTCCGCCAACTTGGCGAACGTCTATCCCGATGAGCAGACCTATGCATTCAGTTCGCAGCTTTACGACCTCGGCGCACAATTCGAGTTCAACTTTCTGAACTACGGCATTGGCTCGAAGTACCTGAAGCTGAAACGCATATCGCCCTATCTCACCCTCGGCGTGGGTGCAACCCTTGCCACGGGTGACGGCGACGCATTCACATTGAATGTGCCCATGGGCGTGGGCGTGAAATACAAACTCAGTGAACGGCTCAACATTGGACTTGAGTTCACCATGCGAAAGACGTTTAGCGATGAGCTCGACGGCTTGAAAGACTTGAACGGCGTGACAAGCGGCTTTGCCAAGAACACCGATTGGTATTCATTCACCATGATATCAATCACCTACGAGTTCAGCAAACGCTGCCGCACATGCCATTATGTGGAATAAAACAAAAAAGAGAAGTTAAGATAAATCAATGTCGTTGAAAGAACATATCGACAACACGCGCGTGCCTCGACATGTGGCTGTTATTATGGACGGCAACGGTCGTTGGGCTAAAAGCCGTGGCTTGGAACGCACCGAAGGTCATGTGAAAGGTGTGGAAACCGTGCGTAAAATCACTGAGATAGCCTCGCAGATTGGCGTGGGCTACCTCACTCTCTACACATTCTCAACCGAAAACTGGAACCGCCCTAAAGAGGAGGTGGACGCACTTATGAACCTGATTGTTGTGGCTATCGAACGCGAAACGCCCGACTTGATTAAGAACAATGTGCGCCTGACCATGATTGGCGACATCGAACGCATGCCCGACTTTGCCCGCCAACGCCTCACCCGATGCATGAACGACACTGCACACTGCACCGGGCTCACTCTGGTGCTTGCGTTGAGCTATTCGTCGAAATGGGAAATTCTCGAGGCAGTGCGCAAAATTGCTGCCGAAGCACAATCGGGCGAACTGAAAATCGACGACATCAACGACGCCTGCATCAACAATCACCTCTCGACCCGCGGCATACCCGACCCCGACCTGCTCATTCGCACCGGCGGCGACCTGCGAATAAGCAACTTCCTGCTCTGGCAAATTGCCTACAGCGAACTTTACTTCTCCCACAAGTTCTGGCCCGACTTTTCGCAGGACGACTTCTGCGAAGCCATCATCGAGTTCCAGAACCGCGAACGACGGTTTGGCAAGACAAGCGAACAGGTGAACAAACCTTAGCACAAAACAGCCAAGCTGCCTACAAAGAACAAAGAAACAGCGTGCCAGCCGCTACGGCATGAGCAAAAAAAGCCTCAGCTAAACCGAACCGGCACACGATATATAAAACATAACTTCTTTAAGTTAAAAGAAACGAAAAGAAAAAAATTATAATAACAGATATGCGATATAAGAAGCAACTCTTAGTGATTTTGGCAATGATTGTGGGTATGTCGGCAACCGACACATTCGCACAAGTGGCTAACGACACTATCTACAACCCAAAGGTTATCTTCACAGGCATGCCCAAGAAATATGAAATAGCCGGCATAAAGGTGTCGGGCGTCGACAACTACGAGGACTACATCGTGGTTGGCTATTCGGGACTTACCATCGGTCAAGTGGTGGAAATTCCGGGCGACGACATCACCAACGCCGCTAAGCGCCTGTGGCGTCAAGGTCTATTCTCGAAAGTGAAAATCAACGTCGAGAAAATCTACGACAACAAGGCTTGGCTCGAATTTGAGCTTCGCCAACAGCCCCGCATATCGCAAATCAACTACAAAGGCATGAAAAAAGGCGAGCGCGAAGACCTTCAACAGCGCCTCGGCTTGATGAAAGGCAACCAGATGAACATGAACATTGCCGACCGTGCCAAGCTGATTGTTCAGCACTATTTCGACAACAAAGGCTTTAAGAATGCCGACGTGAACATCGTGCAGCGCGAGGACCTCAGCAACGAAAACGAGGTGATTGTTGACATCGTAGTTGACAAGCACGAAAAAATTAAAGTGCACAAAATCTACGTCGACGGCAACGAAGTGCTCTCCGACAAGGCTGTGAAACACGCCATGAAAAAGACCAACGAAAAGGGCGACCTTATTCGCCTCTTCAGCCAAAAGAAATTCGTGCCCGACGATTTCAAAGCCGACAAGCAGCTCATCATCGACAAATATAACGAAAAAGGCTACCGCGATGCCGTTATCGTGAAGGACAGCGTGGTGAACTACAACGAAAAGACCGTCGACATCTATCTCACTGTCGACGAAGGCAAGAAATACTACATCAGCGACATCAATTGGGTGGGCAACACCGTGTATCCCACTGGCGTACTCAACGATGTGCTCGGCATTGAAAAAGGCGACGTATACAACCAAAAGTTGCTCAACAAACGCACTCAGGAGGACGACGACGCAATTGCCAACCTTTACATGAACAACGGCTATCTGTTCTACCAACTCATCCCGGTTGAAAGCAAGGTTGAAGGCGACTCCATCGCACTGGAAATGCGCATGTTCGAAGGCAAAAAGGCAACCATCAACAAGGTGGTGATTAACGGTAACGACCGCCTCTACGAAAAGGTGATTCGCCGCGAATTGCGCGTGCGCCCTGGCGACTTGTTCTCGAAAGCCGACCTCATGCGTTCAGCCCGCGAAATTGCTCAAACAGGCCACTTCGACCCCGAAAAGATGGACATCCGTCCTGAACCGAACGAAGAAAACGGAACCGTTGACATCATCTTCAACCTCGAGTCGAAAGCCAACGACCAAGTGGAATTCTCAGCCGGTTGGGGTCAAACAGGTATCATTGGTAAGTTGAGCCTCAAGTTCACCAACTTCTCAATCAAGAACCTGTTCAAGCCATCAACCTATCGCGGCATCATTCCGCAAGGCGAAGGTCAGACATTCACCATCAGTGCCCAAACCAACGCCAAATACTATCAGGCTTACAGCGTGTCGTTCCTCGACCCATGGTTTGGCGGCAAGCGTCCTAACTCGCTCTCAATCACCGGTTTCTATTCACGTCAAACCGGCATCAACTCGTCGTACTACAACAGTACATATTCCAACTATATGTACAACTACTATTACGGCAACAACTACGGCAACTATTATAACAACGCCTACGAGGACGCCTACGACCCCAATAAGTATCTGCAAATGGCAGGCATCACTGTTGGCTTCGGTAAACGTCTGAAGTGGCCTGACGACTTCTTCACATTCACCGCCGAAATGAGCTATCAATGGTACAGCCTCAAGAACTGGGAATATCTCTACTATATGAACAACGGCGTATCCAACTCGCTGGTGCTGGGCTTGACACTCGCACGAAACAGTATCGACAACCCGCTGTTCACCCGTCGTGGTAGCCAATTCTCATTGAGCCTTCAGATGACACCTCCGGCAAGCCTCTTTGGCAAAAAGAACTGGAAAGCGTTATCGGAAACCAACACCACACAAGCAAAGAAAGAAATGTATAAGTGGATTGAATATTGGAAGCTGAAATTCAAATCACGCACCTACACTCCAATTGCCAACCCCGAAGGACAATACACACTCGTGCTCATGACCCGTGCCGACATCGGCTTGCTGGGTAGCTGGAACAAATACCTCAAGTCGCCATTCGAAACATTCTACGTCGGCGGCGACGGCATGTCGGGAAGCTATACCTACGCCACCGAAACCATCGCCCTGCGCGGTTACGACAACGGTCAGTTCACCCCATTCGGCAGCGAAGGCTACGCCTACAGCCGCTTTGCAATGGAATTACACTTCCCGTTTGTGCTTCAAACCAGCAGCACAATCTATGGTCTGGCATTCCTCGAAGGCGGTAACGCGTGGACTCGCGTGAGCGACTTCTCGCCATTCAACATCAAGCGAAGCGCCGGCGTGGGTGTGCGCATATTCCTACCTATGATTGGTATGATGGGTATCGACTGGGCTTACGGTTTCGACACCGTGCGTAGCCAAAAGGGCGGAAGCCACTTCCACTTTGTGCTCGGTCAGGAATTCTAATAACAAATTTTCACCATTGCTAAATGCAAAAGTGAAAAAATCTTCAATTTAACATTGCGAGTAAACCATTTTGCGATTTGCTCGTCAAAACTAATGAAACGAAGATTTAACAAATAACACCGATTTATTGATTTTTTATCTACGAACTATGAAACGAATAGCACTACTTACAATAGCCACCCTGGCATGCGCCATGGCATCGTATGCGCAAAAGTTTGCGCTTGTCGACATGGAATACATCCTCAAGAATGTGCCTGCCTACGAGATGGCAAACGAGCAGCTCAACCAAGTGTCGCAACGCTGGCAGCGCGAGGTTGAAACCGTGGCTAAGGAAGCCGAAACAATGTATAAAAACTACCAAAGCGAAATGGTGTTCCTCACCGACGACCAAAAGAAAAAGCGCGAGGAAGAAATAGTGGCTAAAGAAAAAGAAGCCACCGAACTGCGCTACAAATATTTTGGTCCGCAGGGCGAACTCTACAAAAAACGTCAATCGCTCATCAAGCCAATTCAGGACGAAGTGTACAACGCCGTAAAGAAAGTGAGCGAAGAACGTGGCTACTCGGTGATTTTCGACCGCGCATCAAGCTCCAATATCATCTTTGCCTCGCCACGTATCGACGTCAGCAACGATGTGCTCACCAAAATGGGTTACGGGAAATGATTAAAATGTAATAAATCAAACAATTGTAACTAATTCCACAGCGCAAACAAAAATTTTTGCGTATCTTTGCAAACGTTATTTAGAAATTCATAAAATATTATAGACAAAATGATTAAGAAACTATTTTTTGCAGCCATGTTGGCATTGCCTATGTGTCTGTCGGCTCAATCACTCAAGTTTGGTACTGTCAATACAGGCGAAGTGTTCAACGTGATGCCGGAAAAGGCTACTGCCGAAGCTACCCTCAAAGCCGCTTCTGATAAATACGAAGCCGAATTCAAACGCCTTCAGGAAGATTTCCAAAAGGACTATGCCGACTTCGAAAAGATTA
>JBJECZ010000037.1:0-10330 GCA_051871555.1 Muribaculaceae bacterium
ACCTGTAACCTTTTGATCCGTAGTCAAACACTCTATTCAGTTGAGCTAATGGGCCGTTTGTTTCTCGTTTGCGATTGCAAAGTTACTACCTTTTTTTGAATTGGCAAATGTTTTTCGTGAAAAATTTTTCGAAATTTTTTGCTGTTTTATGCTGTGGAAGCGTAATCTGCTGATGTATAATGCGATGTGGTTGTGATTGTGTGGTGTGAAATTTTGTTAAAACAAATATTTGTGGCCATGCTTCAACAAAAAACGATAATGGTGAAAGTGATTGCACGGAATTATTTTGCCGTAATTATTGATGGAAAAATCGTATTTAATCGGGGCGATAGTAGCGTTGCTGATACAGTCGGGCGAGAAAATCCCAGTTGGCATTGGTGATGACGCCATCGGTGTCGTAGGGCAAACGGATGTCGGGTGCAAGATTGTTTGCGAAGACATATTTTGTTAGGTCGATTGGGCAAGAGCCACGACGGGTGAGCATCTCGTAGCCATGTCGGCTTGCCTCGGCAGGGTCGTAGCAGGGGTTTAGCTGGTGGCAGATGTATTGAGCCACGTCGTGAGCAATTAGAACGCCTTTGGATGGTGTGCCATAAATCACAAAGTTGTCGAATTGACGCAGATGAGGCAGATGACCTTGCGGAGCTTCTCCCCAGCCCATATCGATACTCAAAAAGCTCTCAAGGGCATCATAGCTGTCGAAGAACGCTATTGGTTCGCCATTGGTGGCAAGCATGAGTTGACGGTAGAACTTGTGAGGTTTGTTCGTTTTAGTGTCGTCATCGTCGATTATTGGCATTTCGCCGTCGACAATCATTTTAAGCCATTCGCCTACGGTGAGAGCCAGAGGTCCGGTTGGGTTCGACAGCATCACTCGTTGATTGAGGTCGGCAAGTTGCGGCGATGCATCTTTTGGATTGCGGTGCTTGGCAATGATTGCCTGAGCCTCAGCGATAGCTTCGGCGATGGCATCGCGAGAGGCATGATGCATCAGATAATTGCTGAAAAACAGCCAATTTGACAGCTCTACAATGTTGTCGATTTGTCCGATATTATCAAGCTCCACATCCATTGCAATAGTGTATTCGGTAGGTGTTGGAGCATCGAGGTATTCGGCATCGAGAATGGCAAAGAATCGGTCGGCGAGGTGTGCAATGTCGCTATTGAAAGGCGACAATAGCCCGTGCTCGCTGCTGTGACATTCTGCCACATACCAGATGATGAATTGAACGTCCTCTTTGTTAAGTTCGCTTTCGCAGTATTCGTCGGGTAGCGCGAAGAACGGCAACGGTTTGCCGTAGAATTGCTTATGGATGGTGATGAATGAGCGCCAGATGCCGCAATCTGCCACGATGTCCTGATAATAGCCGGTGACGGCAAGTGCGATGTCGCGCTTTGTTTCTGCCGAGAGAGTCAGTTGCAGGTTGGCTTGCTCGATGGCATCGTCGAGGCGCATTGCCATCTGCAGATAAAATTTGTCGCTGTCAGCCACTTTTGGATAGTTGGGCTGCATCTTCATATAGTCTTTTACTGTGATATTCATAGTTGTTTTTTGTGTGCGGTGAAGTAGGATGGTGCTATTTGAGTTTGCGAATCTCGGAGGTGAGTTCGCCAACCGAGTGGAGCATTTTGCCGTTAAGCGAGATATGGGCGGCATCGGAGGCGTCAATCTGCGTCGAGGCATTGTCCTCGATGGCAACACCGTTGCGCATTAAGGCGTTGGATATGCAATGCCGCAGCTGGTCGTCGTTGCAATGCAATCTTGCAGTGGCATAGTGAGGCAGCACCGTCTCGAAATCGGACGTCAGTCGGTTGAACCGCAGAGCCTGCGAATCGAACAGGCGGTCGATAGTGCCGTTGAGAATCAGGTCCTCGGTGTTGCCCTCGGTGATTTGCTTGTCGGAGGTTATAGCCCAAACATAGTCGGCAAGCAGCAGCGATTGCGATATGTCGTGGCTCGACAGCAGAATTGCCTTGCCAGCGTTGTGTGCCAGATCGTGGAGCAAGCGCATGGTTTCGAAACGGCTTGCAACGTCGAGGAAAGCCGTGGGTTCGTCGAGAATTATGATTGGCGTTTTTTTGGCAAGCGCTTTGGCAATCATAGCCTTTTGCCTTTCGCCGTCGGATAGTTGCGACACATAGCAGTTCGATTTATGCGCAATTCCGGCATCGGCTAATGCCTGCTCAACAATGTCCTTGTCGAGAGAACTCAATCGCCCCAAAAAGCCGGTGTAAGGCTGTCGGCCAAGAGCAACCAGCTCATTCACGGTGAGGGCGCCTGCCATCACGCGGTCGGTGCTTACAATGCCAATCAGCCTGGAACGTTCGCGCTGAGTGAGCTTGAAGATGTCAACTCCGGCAATTTCCACCGAGCCCTTGAGCGGCGGCTGTACGGCAGTGATGGTGCGCAGCAGGGTAGATTTGCCTGCGCCGTTTGCTCCGAGCAGTGCCACAAGCGAACCGCGGTGCAAGTTGAGGTTGAGGTTCTCAAGAATCACCGTTTTATGGCTTTTTTGAGTATAGCCAATCGACAGATTGTTTGTGCTAAGATAACTCATTAGTTGAAATACTGTATTTTTCGGCGATTGATGATAATGTAGATTATAATTGGTACGCCAATGATGGGTGTTATGGCGTTGATAGGAATCACTCCGTAGCTTTTTGGCAGCACGCTAATGAGAGTGCAGAGCAATGCAACTGCTGCGCCAGAGAGTATTGTGGCAGGTATGAGCCGGTTGTGATTGCTGGTGCTGAGCACCAAACGCGCAATGTGAGGCACCACGAGCCCTATAAATCCAATCGGACCACAGAATGCAGTGACGATGGCAGTGAGCAGCCCTGTGATTATCAAAAGGGCATTGCGCACTCGTCGGGTGTTGACGCCAAGGTTCTCGGCGTAGCGTGTGCCAAGCAACAGTGCGTTGAGAGGCTTCACAAGAAGTGCCGAGCCTGCCAAAGCGATAATTATGGAAATGGCAAAGAACGGCAGCTGATTGATAGATACTCCCGAGAAATTGCCTAAACCCCATATCACGTAGCTGTGAACACCTTCTTCGGTGGCGAAGAAATTTAGCATGCTCACTGCGCTCGACGCCAAATAGCTTACAAGAATGCCAATGATGAGCAGCATTGTAGCGCTGTGAACCAGCGTTGAGAAGAATAGCAGCGCCAGCAACACTATGCCTGCCCCTATAAAAGCACCAAGAATAGTGGCAAAGTAGAAACCCGCATGTTGGCTTATGATTGAGCCTAAAGCGCCGCCGGTGGCAAGCATAACCACGGCAACACCAAAGCTTGCGCCAGTGGATATGCCAAGAATTGACGGTCCGGCAAGTGGGTTGTTGAATGCCGTTTGTAATAGAAGTCCCGACACCGACAAGGCTGCACCGCTGAGCAGTGCCGTGGCAATCATGGGCAGACGCGACTGTAGGATGATTGATTCCCACGCCTGATTTTCGCAACCTTTGCCGGTGATGATGCGCAAAATCTCGGCAGGAGGGATATCAACCGAGCCAATTAACAAATTGGCTATTGCAAGCAAAAGCACAACTGCCAAAATCAGCAATAATGCGACAGAAAAGGGTATGCGACGACAGGTTGTGCTCATTGTTTCTGCAGACGTGTGAAATATTTGTATTTATTGTCGTTATGGAATAGTTCGGGGTGGAAGATAAGTGCATATTCCTTCAGAAGCCGTTCGGGATGAAACGGAAATTCCTCGAAGAGAGTGGTAGCTTGCGGGTCGCACACCCACACATTGGCATTTGCCAAGGCTCGGAACTTTGCGTTCAGCGGGTTGGCATTTTGTAAGTCGGAACAGGAGGTCACTGTGCTGCTTTTTATGAGCCAAACATCGGCATCGCTTGCCTTGTCGAGCACCTGAGCAATGTCGAGCTGCAGCGAACCGGAGTCGTTGTTGTCCGACCAAGGATATACGGCACCGGCATCAGACAATATTTTAGCCATATAACTTTTTCCGCCGGGCACAAACCACACGCCGCTTGTGAGCATCTCGGTGATTACCTTAGGCCGTGAGGTTGCCGTTTTGACAGAGTCCTTAATGGCAAGATACTCTTTTTTAGAGCTGGCGAATATGCTGTCGGCTTTGGTTTCTTCGCCAAACAGGATGCCAAATAATTTTATCCATTCGGCTCTGCCGAGAGGCGACTCCTCCATATAGTCGGCACATTCCAGAATTGGAATGCCAATGTTTGCAAGTGCACCGTAGCCGCCGTTGTGGAAAGGTGACAGCACAATGACCTCGGGCTTAAGTGCAATGATTTTTTCGAGGCTTGGCGCCATCGACGAGCCCACATTTAATACTGTTCCGTTTTTTAATCCTCGAGTGATTTCAGGAATTTTGTAATATTCGGCGTCGCATATTCCACGCACAGCCGACACTTTTCCTAAATCTTTAATTACCTGAGCGTGCACCGACGAATAGACCAGCGCATTGTTCACCGGAGTGCGTATCACAGAGCCTTCAGGCAGCGATTCAGGCATGTGTTGGTTCTTTGGCACAAGAACGTAGGTGTGAAGCGTTTTGCCAGCATTCCAGGGGTCGCTGATGGTTACAATAGAATAGCCGTCGCATGAAGAAATGTCAATCAATCGAGCCTCATCAAATGAGCCGCTTGATGCGGCTGCTGCGTGCGGCTGCTTTTGGTATGTGCAGCTGCACATAAGCAGCAAGGCGCAAATTAAGTATATTAGATGTTTCGTTTTTATTGCCATAGTCAATGCTTTTGTTGAGTGCAAAAATACTCTTTTTGCGTGGATTGCTGTGTGAAGTAGCTGTAAAAAAGAATTAAAATGACCACTTTAATATAATATTACTGATAAAAAAGGCAGACTATTCTGTTTTATCGGCAAACATGAGAAAAAATTTTACATAAGTTAAACCATTTGTTGTTATTATTGTCTAAGATAGTGTAAAACGAAAGAGAAACTATTTTGGCATATATTTTGTTATAGAAATAGTTGATTATATCGTTTTGCAAAAAAGTGATATAAAACATATTGAAAACAACTTAATATTAATTTAAAATAAGAAGAATCAATGAAAAAGGTTTTATTATTGGCTGCCCTGTTTTTGGGTTTTGGTGCTGCAAATGCACAAGTAACTGTTGAAGGCAGCAAGTTTCTGACAATTGGTCGCTCACATTGAAGGGTGGTGTTGTATCTCCATTCCAGGGTTACAGCGTTATTCCTCACTCTCGTGGCGTGTTTGGCGTTGAATTGAAGAAGCAAATCACCCCAATCTTCGGTTTGGCTTTGGATTATTCAGCAACAGTAAACACTTCGAGCTGGAACGTTAGAAAAGGTGGCGTAAAGAGCAGCAATGTTTTTGATGCTTCGAATTTGGTATTGGAAGGTGTTACTAACCTCAATAACTTGTTTGCAGGCTACAATGGCTCGCCTCGCTTGTTTGAAATTGAAACTGTATTAGGTGCTGGTTGGGCTCACTACTATTTCCCAATTCACCAGGGGCAAGACGAAAATGCTCTTACAGCAAAGGCTGGTCTTAACCTCAACTTCAATCTTGGTGAAACAAAGGCATGGACAATTGGTGTTAAGCCTGCTGTTGTTTGGAACCTTTCTGAACCTTCAAAGCAAAGCAGCAACTCGTTCAATGCAAACCTTGCAAACCTCGAACTCACAGTTGGTGTAACTTATCACTTCAAGAACTCAAACGGTACTCACTCATTCAAGATTGCTGACCTCAGCAACCAAGGTGAAATTGACGCTCTCAACGCTCGCATCAACGCTCTCCGCGGTGAATTGGCTGATACCAAGCGTGCTTTGGACGAATGCAACAACCGTCCTGCTAAAGTTAAGGAAGTAGTTAAGGAAGTTGAAGTAGTTAAGGAAGTGGCTAAGAAGAGCGAAGTTCCTGAAACAATCATCACATTCGACCAAGGTAAGTCGGTTATCTCGAAGGCACAATATCCAAACGTGCAACGTGTTGCTACTTACTTGAAGAGCCACAAGGATGCTAAGGTTACAATTCTTGGTTATGCATCGCCAGAAGGCAGCAAGGAAATCAACGAAAAGTTGTCGAAGGCTCGTGCAAATGCTGTTAAGGATATGCTCATCAACACTTACAAGATTTCGGCTGACCGCATCAGCGCTGATGGTCAAGGTGTTGGCGACGTATTCGAAGAACCAGACTGGAACCGAGTTTCAATCTGCACAATCGAAAAGTAATGATGCGTTTGGTAATTCAACGTTAAATTAAGTTAGACAATAGATTATCCCGGCTCATCGGTTGCGATGGGTCGGGATTATTAGTTTTGTATATGTAATGGGTTTTATTTGCTTTGTTTGTAACGTTTGTAGGCATTTGCCATTCTGGCAGCATATCGCTTGGCATAACGTCCGTTGTAAAGACGAGCAAAGCCGTACCAGTTTTTATTTTTAAGATGTTTGAGCATGCCGTTGTTCGACACGAAGTGGGCAAAAAGCTCAAGCTGCATCAATTCGGAGTCGCACATTTTGCTGGCAAACTCCTGCGGCGAGGCGCATCCGCACTTCTTCCAATTGAAACCGCCTATCTGAAACATTCCCCAATAACACGACAAAATGGCAGAAACCGAATCGATTTCCATTGCGGCATTCAGGCGCGCATGTTGGACCTTGCCGTATGAACCATATTTCTTTCGGTTTAGTGCTTTGAATGCTTCCGATGACCGTCGCACAGCGCTGCTTACTGTCACGCCTCGTTTGCGCAGGTTCTTGCTGAACATGTTTTTTGAAAAATTCAGCGTGGGCATCCCCGGAGCTATGAATCCTTGATGGCTTTTGCCGGCTTCGATGTCGCTTACGGCTTTGATTACTGCAATTTCAACGCCCAATTCGTCGGCGACGCGTTTGTAGTCGCTCTCGCTCAATGCAGTGTAGCGAGTGTCTTCCGATACGGTTTCAAAAGTGCAGTTTGAGTCGTTGGCAAGAATGTATGGTCCACTACATGCAATAGCTAAAAATGATACGGTTTGGTAGATGTTCATAAGGTGTAGTTTGCGGTATAGAGCTATTGACAATCACTTGTCAAAATAAAAGAGGCAAGGCTAAAAGTGTGTATCCGATTAGCCTTGCCTAAATAGTGAAGTATTTGTTTCAACTAAGAAGGCCTGAATAGCAGGTTATTTCTTAGCGATAGTTTCGAGAATAGAAGTGAGGTATGTCCAGAACTTTGCCACTGCCGGGATGTGCATTTTCTCTTTTGGAGAGTGAACACCACGAAGAGTAGGACCGAACGAAATCATGTCGAGATTAGGATAGTTAATCAGGAACAAACCGGTCTCGAGTCCTGCGTGGAGTGCTGAAGTTTTGGGTGTTTCGCCAAACAAGCGCTTGTATACGTCGATTGCCACATTAAGGATAGGCGATTCCATGTTAGGAGCCCAACCCGGATATGGGTCGCTGTGAGTGATTGTTGCGCCTGCAAGAGTGAAGTGTGCTTCAACAATTTCTGCCATTTCGTCTTTGCGGCTTTCCACCGAGCTGCGTTGCAGGGTGTCGACATAAATCTTGTTGCCATCCATGTTGATTGTTGCAAGGTTGGTGGATGTTTCAACCAGACCTTCAATTTCCTTGCTCATGTGGTAGACACCATGAGGAGCGGTGTAGACCGAAGCCACGAGGCGCTTGGTTGTGCAGTCGTCGATTACTGTAGCTGGAGCGTCGACAATCGAGCTAAGAATCTTCATGTCCTTTTCGGTGTGCTTGTATTCGTTCTTGATTGTGGCAGTGAAAGCTTCGAGTTCGGCGATTGTAGTTTCTACATCTTCAGGCTTTACACCAATGATTGCTTCAGCTTTCACAGGAATAGCGTTGTGTTTGTCGCCGGTCTTGATGTAAGCCAGTTTCACTTCGCGCTTAGCCATTGTGTTCCAGATGAAGCGCATGATGAGTTTGTTCACGCAAGCACGTTCGGCATCGATGTCGGTGCCTGAGTGACCACCTTGGAAGTCCTTGAAAAGGATGTCGATATATTTCAAGTTGGCTGGTGCAGGGGTTGGAGTGAATTCAAAAGTGGCTTTTGTACCAACACCGCCGGCACAACCCATGCAAATTTCGCCATCTTCTTCGCTATCGAGATTGAGCAGAATGTCGCCTTCAATCATGCCTTCACCAAGGTTGTTGGCGCCGCCCATGCTGGTTTCTTCGTCAACAGTGAACAATGCTTGAACAGGTCCTGTTACCAAATCTTTGTCAATCATCACAGCCAAACCGGCGGCTACGCCAATGCCGTTGTCGGCGCCAAGAGTGGTGCCTTCGGCACGAACCCATTCGCCGTCGATAACAGTTTTGATTGGGTCGTTGTCGAAATCGTGTTCAACGCCATCGTTTGCCACGCAAACCATGTCCATGTGACCTTGAAGTATTACACGAGGAGCGTTTTCGTAGCCCTTTGTTGCCGGACGAAACATTGCCACATTGCCGATAGCGTCGGTTTTGTATTCAATTCCGTGTTCTTTGGCAAAATTCACCAGATATTCGCGAATTTTTTCTTCTTTCTTTGAAGGGCGAGGCACTTTAGTAATTTGGTCGAAGATGTTCCAAATGAGTGCTGGATTTAAGTCTTTAATTGTCATTTTTTTGTTTGAATTATTGTTCGTTGCCACTAAATTGCTGAAAATGTGTGAATCACATATAGTTGTTGTGGTTCTATGGGTTGCTATAAAAGGTGTATTTTAACGCTTCAGTTTCGATACTTCTTCAATGATAGCAACTGTGAGGTCCCAGAATTTTGCCACGGCCGGGATGTGCATTTTCTCGCTTGGTGAGTGCACGCCTCTCAGGGTTGGACCGTAGGAAATCATGTCGAGGTACGGATAGTTGGTGAGGAACAGGCCACATTCCAAACCCGCGTGGATGGCAGTTGCTTTGGGGCGTGTGCCAAATAGACGCTGATGAGTTTCCATGGCAATGTTCAGGATAGGCGATTCCATGTTCGGAGCCCAGCCAGGATATGCCGATGAGTGGGTTACAGTGGCACCGGCAAGGGAGAACACTGTTTCAACTTGGGCTGCAGCGTCGAATTTGCGGCTTTCAACCGAGCTACGTTGTGATGTAACCACGAGGATGGTATTGTCGGGCTGCATCTTTGCCGAGGCAAGATTGGTGGATGTTTCAACAAGGCCTTCTATATCCTTGCTCATCGACAGCACCCCGTGCGGAGCGCAATACATTGCATTTATAAAACGCTTTGCAGTTTCATTGTCGATGACGGTTTCGGGTTTGTCAACCGATTCGATAGCAACATATACGTTAGGTTCGGTGCGCTTGTATTCGTTTTTGATGTTGGCATCGAAGATGTTCACCATCACGCTCAAATCTTCTTTCTTGCAAGGGCAGATGCCGATAACTGCTTCGGCATCGCGGGCAATGGCATTGCGCAGGTTGCCGCCGTTGAACGAGGCAAGGGCATAGTTGGTCTTTGCACCTATATTATAAAGCAAACGAGCCAAAATTTTGTTTGCACATCCGCGTTCAGCATTGATGTCGGAACCAGAGTGTCCGCCATTCAGCCCGCTCACTTTAATTTTGAAGTAAACATAGTCGGGTGCAGGAGTGGGGGTGTAGGTGAAAGTGGCTGTAGTGCCAATGCCACCGCAGCAGCCGATGCAAATTTCGCCATCTTCTTCGCTGTCGAGGTTAAGCAGGATGTCGCCTTCAATCATGCCGTCGCCAAGAGCGTTTGCGCCTGTTAGGCCCGTTTCTTCGTCAACGGTGAATAACGCCTGTACGGGACCAGAAATGATTGTCGGGTCGATGAGCGTGGCAAGGCCTGCAGCCATGCCGATACCGTTGTCGGCGCCAAGAGTGGTGCCGTCGGCATGTACCCACTCGCCATCGATTATGGTTTTGATGGGGTCATTTTCAAAGTCGTGCTCAACGTCGGGATTTTTTTCGCAAACCATATCCATGTGTCCTTGCAGCACCAATCGCGGAGCGCCTTCGCATCCAACCGAGGCGGGGCGGAAGATGGCAACGTTGCCGGCCTCGTCGGTTTTATATTTTAGATTATGCTTTTTTGCAAAATCAATCAGGTATTCTCTAATCTTTCCTTCTTTCTTTGAAGGACGTGGAACTTGGGTGATTTCATCAAAGATGCCCCAAACTAATGATGGCTTTAAATCTTTAATTGTCATAACGAGTATAGGTTTAAATTAAATGTTACATATTCTTTTGCGCTTTGAAAATTTGTTAAAAAAGCGTCATTTCGTTCACTAAGTTACAAAATTAATTTGAGTAAAGTTGAAAAAAAACAATTACGTTTCATATATTTGCATAAAATTTTGAAAACGTAATGAAATTGCTTGTT
>JBJECZ010000038.1:0-10309 GCA_051871555.1 Muribaculaceae bacterium
CTAAATTCATATCTGAGCATCAAGAATGCTGATGTGTATGTTACCGGGTCGAACTCTCGCTTCCTGTCGAAAGATGTGATTACCGAGTTTAGAGGACGAGGAGATGAAATCCATATCACCCCTTTATCATTTGCAGAATACAGTTCTGCTCATCCGCAATTGGAGTCATATAAAGCACTTCAAGAATATCTTACTTACGGTGGTTTGCCTTATGTGTGTACTGAACCCGACGAGAAGAAGAAAATCAATTATCTGCAAGGACTGTTTGAAAAGACCTATTTAACTGACATCAAGGAGCGATACCATATTCGTGGAGCAGAAGTGATGGACGAGTTATTGAATGTTGTAGCTTCGTGCATTGGAGGATTGACTAATCCTTCAAAAATCGAAAACACTTTCCGCAGCGCAAAGTGAATAAAACTCAATCAGAATACAGTGAAGGAATATCTTGATATGTTGGAGGATTCTTTTCTTATCACTCGCTGTATTCGATATGATATAAAAGGACGCAAATACATTGACACGCCGCAGAAGTATTATTTTGAGGATTTGGGATTAAGGAACGCAAGAATCGGTTTCAGACAAATTGAAGAAACTCATTTGATGGAGAATTTGATATTTAATGAACTTAGCCTTCGAGGATATTTGGTGGATGTGGGTGTTGTGCAAACTCGTTCGAAAGATGCTGATGGAGCATATCGTAGAAGTCAATTAGAGGTTGATTTTGTATGTAATCGTGGGTCAGAGCGGGTATATGTTCAATCGGCATATCGATTGCCAACAGAAGAGAAAAGAAAACAGGAAATGGTAAGCCTTTTAAAGATAGATGATTCTTTCCGCAAGATTATTATCACTGAGGATTTAATAAAACGTCACATGGACGAAAATGGCGTTGAATGGGTGAATGTGTATGATTTCTTGAAAAGTGAAGAATTGTAGAAAAAAATAATACAACTGAAGTTGCGTAAGTTTCGCCGAAGAGTTGCGGATGGCATCCCCACATAGTCGCCTGCGGCGCCAATGTGGGGTTACACGAGCTGTAACCGCTCCGCGGTTAATATCTATGGCATAGGGGCGGCTGCGATAGTTTTGTATGAGGAACATTCCCTCGAAAATGGCGCAGAGAAATCATAAAAATCCAATCAATCTGTGTGAGGCAATCACCTTTATGCATCTGCCAACCGTCGCACACAACCGCGTGAGCGGTTACAATTTCAATAACCCCATGTTGACGGCGAGCGCAGCGATGCCGGCTACGTGGGGATAGCCGATGAAACCCACTATCCACAACCGCGGCGCGGTTGCAGACCCTGTTGCTGTGGGAAACAACGGTAGGCGCTGATAATGTGCGTTTTTCCGAAAGATTATGATAGCGAATAATAATATTGTGCAAGAAAAATATGACATATTGTGCTTAACTTTGTCCCAAAGTGAAATATTATAAAGAGACTCATGAAACCGATAAAACACATCTTTCTTATGCTTGCATTGTGCTCGGCAAGCGCAAATGCTATTGAATATCATGTATCACCCGACGGCAACGATGCCGCTAAAGGCCTCGCCGACAGTCCGTTCCGCACCATCAACCACGCTGCGCAACTGGCATTGCCCGGCGACACCATCACCGTGCACAACGGCACTTACCGCGAATGGATTAATCCATTGAGCGGCGGCGAAAGCGACAGCAAACGCATTCTCTACCGCGTGGCTCCGGGCGAATGCGCCGAGGTGAAGGGTTCGGAGATTGTAACCGGTTGGAAGCTGGCTAAAGGTTCTAAAACCGTGTGGACCGTGACCCTACCTAACAGCTTCTTCGCCGGACATAACCCATTCAACGAACGCCTTTACGGCGACTGGCTGTGGAGCGACAAGTATCACCATACCGCCGACGTTTATATCAACGACGTGTCGCTATACGAAGCTTTCTCGAAAGACAAGGTGTTCAGCCCCGACACTCTGCGCACCGTGCGCGACCCGCAAGGCTGCACCATGGCTTGGTGGGCTGAGGTGGATGCCGAGCACACCACCATCTACGCCAACTTTGGCGGCGCAAACCCCAACAAAGCCACCATTGAGGTGAATGTGCGCCCAACGTGCTTCTATCCCACTCGCCAAGGGTTGAACTACATCACCATTCGCGGATTCCACTTCTCGCAAGCCGCCACACAATGGGCAGCGCCAACCGCCGAGCAGGTGGGCATGGTTTCGACCCACTGGTGCAAGGGCTGGATTATCGAGGACAACGTGGTGAAGAACTCGCGCGCCGTGGGCATCACTTTAGGCAAGGAGCGCAGCAGCGGTCATAACTTGGAGTGCAACGACCATCGCCTCGACGGCACACTGCACTATATGGAGGTGATTTTCAACACCTTGCGCCGTGGCTGGAATCGCGACATGGTGGGCAGCCACATTGTGCGCGGCAACGTAATCAGCAACTGCGAGCAAGCCGGCATTGTGGGCAGTATGGGCGGCGCATTCTGCGAAATATACAACAACCACATCTACAACATTCTTTGCAAACAACAATTTGGCGGTGCCGAAATGGCTGGCATAAAGCTGCATGGCGCCATCGACGTGTATATCCACAACAACCGCATTCACCACAACGGACACTACGGCATTTGGCTCGACTGGATGGCGCAAGGTGCACGCGTGTCGAGCAATCTGATTTACGACAACACCATCCAAGACCTCTTCATCGAGGTTTCGCACGGTCCGTATGTGGTTGACAACAACATCATGCTTTCGCAACACTTCTTGCAAGAGAACACCGACGGCGGTGCATACATCCACAACCTGTTTGCAGGCAGCATCAACCGCCTGAACGACAACCGTTACACCCCATATCAACTCATTCACTCCACCGAAGTGAAAGGCATATCCACCTGCACCGAGGGCGACCACCGTTTCATCAACAACATCATGCTTGCCGGCAACAACGACAAGGCAAAATACGGCACAGCCGCCTTCAACGAGTCGAAACGCCCCGTGCGCGCCGAAAACAATCTGCTGCTTGCCGGCGCTAAAGGCTTGGAAAAAGGCAAAGGCGAATGGGTGGAAGATTTCAACCCCAACATCAAGGTGGAAGAAACTGCCGACGGCGAAGTGTACCTGAGCGCCGATGCTTCGCTGGATATGCTCAGCCAATTCCGCGGCACGACGGTCGACACCAAGCGCTTAGACGAGGCTGCCCTCACCGGCTATCCATTCGACACCCGCGACGGCAAGAACTTGATAATCAATGCCGATTACTTTGGCAACTCGCGCGGCAACTCGCCCGTGGTTGGCCCGATTGAAAAACTCAATTCAGGCAGCCGCATCAAGGTGTGGCCCAACCCCGCCAAGTGACCGATTAAAAATACAGCCCCAAAAAAACTCTCCTAAACATACATAATGAACAAGGTAATTAAGGTAAAAAAGAGAATTGTATTGTGTTTAACCTTGTGCGTCGCCCTATTGGCGACAGCACAAGGTTCTTATGTTAACCGCTATTGCGTGACGTGGAACAGCCCGTCAGGCAACCCGTCGGGCTCGATGCCCATAGGCAATGGCGAAGTTGGAGCCAACGTGTGGATGGAGGACAACGGCAATCTGCTGTTCTACTTGTCGCGCACCGACTCGTGGTCGGAAAACACCGAGCTGCTTAAGTTGGGCCGCGTGCGTGTAGCCATGCATCCGGCGTTGACGGGCAACAATGTGAAGTTCACCCAACACCTCGACCTCGAAAACGGCAAAATCAACATCGTGCTCAACGATGGCATCCGCCAAGCCTCGCTGGCTTTTTGGGTCGACAGTGAGTCGCCGGTGGTGTATGTCGAGGGCAAGTCGAACTACGATATGCAGGTGATTGTAACACCCGAGATATGGCGCACACAGGCAATGCAAATCCCAAAAACCGAACAGCACTTCAACCTGCAACGCTGCCCGGTGGATTCGCTGCACATGGTTTATCCCGACTGCGTGGCTTCGCGCAACGAACACGTTACGGTGTATCACCGCAACGAGCACAGCATATTTCCGTTCGCGATGCGTCATCAGAAGCTCGACCCCGACCTGACTCGCTTCAGCGACCCGGTTATGCATCGCACCATGGGCTACAGCATCGCCGGCAACGGTTTTTCGCTTGTGTCGCCCACCATGCTCACCACCAAGGCTTCCACCCAACAATTCACGCTGAAAGTGGCAGCCCACACCGCCCAGACAGCCACCGCCGGGGAGTGGCTCAGCCAGGCAGAGAAGATTGTTGATGAAGCTGCCGATGCTCAGACGTCGGCTCAGCGCACCGCTGCCTATTGGAACAAATTCTGGCAAAACAGCTATCTTGAAATTCAAACGCCCGACGGCGACACCGGTTTCCGCCTCTCGCAAGCCTATGTGCTGCAACGCTGGGTAACCGCCTGCGGCTCGCGCGGCAACTATCCGGTGAAGTTCAACGGCTCAATTTTCACCGTCGACCCCGTTTACACCGATGCCGGCAAGCCATTTAACCCCGACTATCGCTTGTGGGGTCCCGACTATTGGTGGCAAAACACCCGTTTGATTTATCATCCCCTGCTGGCAAGCGGCGACACCGAACTGATGCAACCGTTCATCAACCACTACTGGCGCGTACTGCCCATGATGAAGCGCAACGCCGAGGTGCTGTGGGGTGCAAAGGGTGCCATGAGCCCCGAAACTGCCACAATATATGGCACTTACGACTGCCGCGACTTTGGATGGGACGCCAACAAAGCGGAAGTGGTTGAAAACTCCTACGTTAGATATTATTGGAGTTCGGCGCTCGAAATTGCTTCGCTCTTTGCCGACTACTATTTCTACACCCTCGATGCCGACTTTGCACGCAACCGCTTGGTGCCGCTCGCCAACGAGTTCCTGACGTTCTACTACTCGTTCTTCCCACGCGATGAACACGGCAAACTGCACATCACCCCTACGCACTCGCTCGAGATGTTTTGGGACAACGTGGAAAACGACCTGCCAAACGTAGCCGGGTTGCACTATCTGCTGGACAAACTGCTGCAACTGCCTGCCGATTGTGCTTCGCAAGCCGACCGCAAATGGTGGACCGAAATGCAGAGCATCTTGCCCGAGGTGCCCACACGCAAAGTCGACGGCAAAACAGTGTTCTCGGCAGCGAAAAAGTTCGACCCTCACGCAACCAATCAAGAAAACCCCGAACTGTACGCAATATTTCCGTTCACGCTGTGCCACATCGGCTCTAAGAATCTGCAACAAGGCATCGACACATATAACCACCGCGCTTTGCGACAGATGAACGGCTGGACACAAAACGGTCAGCAGGCAGCGCGTCTGGGCCTCACCGACGAAGCCAAGGCAAACGTGATTGCCAAACTCAACTATGCCAACCGCAATCACCGCTTCCCCGTGATTTGGGGTCCGAACTTCGACTGGACACCCGACCAGTGCCACGGCTCCAACCTTCTGCTCACGCTGCAAGAAATGGTGCTGCAGTGCTACGACGGTCGCGCCTATGTGCTGCCGGCTTTCCCCGCCGACTGGAACGTGCGGTTCAAGCTGCACACCCCGGGTAACGGCGTGGCAACCGGGCATTATGCCAACCGCCGATGGGTGGAAAGACCAAAAATCACCTCGCATGCTAAGTACAAAATAATTGTGAAAAAATAACTAAAAACTCAATCTATCATGATGCATTCATTGAAACGAATTTCACTGATAGCGCTTCTCGGCGCAGTGGCTACATTGTCGGCCAAAGCAGTGGACCTGAAAACTCGCTACGCCGAATGGCGATTCGACAAAAAAGGCTACATAACCAAAATCACCGACATCAGCACACGCACAAACTATGTGCCTAAGGATGTTCCGTCGCCACTGATTATGCTCTACGACGGCAAAAACTACATCAAACCGGTGCAACTGCGCACCAACGGCGACCATTGGACACTGAAGATGGAAAACGGTTCGCAAGCCACACTGACATGCAAAATAAAAGATAATTACATATATTTTAGCCTAAACGAGCTCACTAAACGCGACGGCATCGAGGCTGTCACTTGGGGTCCGTATGCCACCACCATATCGCTATATCTGGGCGAAACCGTTGGCGTGGCACGCGACGGCAAGTTTGCCATTGGCGTGATGCCTCTCGAAACAAAGACCTACGAAGGCGTGCCTCACCTTGGCGACGATGCCGACGGCGGTTTCTATGTGCAACCGCTACCCGGCGAAACCGTTGACAACGAATATAAGGACCGCATTGGCGAAAAAGTGGAAAATATCGACGTAAACCGCACCGGCGACTTGCCCGAAGGCATACGTCAGAAGCGCGGCAACGCAGTTGTAGTGCGTCCTTACGGCAGCGACATACAGTTCTTTGCACGCGACTGGCGCAAAGAACGCACCATCGACCTCTACGGCCGCCGTCAGCACGTCGCTGCCGTTGATGTCGATTTCATCGGCTCGTCGATTGCCCTTTACGCCGCTCCGCACAACACCGCCATCAACGTGATTGGCGACATCGAGGTGAACGAAGGCTTGCCTCACCCAACGCTCAATGGCGAATGGATTAAAACACGACGCGGCGCCAACCCGGCTTATATGCTCTACGAAGGCTCGTCGCTCGACAACTGCCTCAACTATGCCGACTCGTGCCAATTCAACCTGGTGCACATCGGCGACATCTTCAAGAGCTGGGGGCACTTCGACTTACACACTAAGCGTTTCCCCGGCGGAGCTGCCGAAATAAAGCAGTTCACCGACAAAGCCCGTGCCCGCGGCATTAAGATTGGTGTACACACCCTCACTATGTTCACTTCAACCCACGACCCCTACGTGACTACTGCGGCAAGCGACAGCCTCGCCATTTCGGGCAGCGCCACGCTCACCAAAGCCATCAGCGCCACCGACAAGGAAATTGAAATATCGTCGCCCGAGTTCTTCACCTATCTCGGCGAAACCCATTCGGCAAAAATCGGCGACGAAATTGTGCAATACCGTGCCATCAGCAAGACGGCACCTTACCGCCTGCTCGACTGCACACGCGGTCAATTCGGCACCAAGCCATCGGCTCACGCTGCCGGCGCTCGCATCGACAAACTGGTGAACAACTGCTACAGCGGCTTCTTCCCTAACTACGAATTGCAATACACCTTTGCCGACCGCCTGTCGAATGTGTGCAACGTCACCGGCATCGGGCTTATGGACTTCGACGGATACTACGGCGGCTCGCCTACGGGCCACGGCTGCCTCGGTTCGGCTGAGTTTGCCAAACGCTGGTATGACGGACTTAACGATAAGGGCGTAATCAACTGCGGCTCATCGGTGTTCAACTTCTATTGGCACATCTACACCTTCATGAACTGGGGCGAACCGTGGTACAGCAATCTGCGCCAAAGCCAAGTGCGTTATCGCCTCGAAAACCAACGCTATTTCGAGCGTAACCTCATGCCTGGCATGCTGGGTTGGTTTAAACTCGAGCAAACCTACCGTCCCGAGGATATCGAGTGGATTCAGGCTCGCAGCGCCGCCTTCGATGCCGGCTATCTGCTGCGCGTCGACGAGAGCATCGAACGCAACGGCTTCAAGAGCCAACTGTTCGAAGCCATTCGCTCGTGGCAGCAAGTGCGCAACGGCAACTATCTCACTGCCGAACAGCGCGAAGCAATGAAGAACCCTAACAACGAGTTCCACCTAACTCGCATCGGCGACAGCAAGTGGACATTGCAGAGCGTATTGCTCAAAGGCGACAACCGCCACAAATTCCGTTCGGTGCAAACAGGCGAACCGCTGCTCAGCCGCTACACCTTCAGCAACCCTTACGACGAGCAACCTATTCAATTCTATGCCTACATTGAAAAAGGCGACGACAAGGAAGCTACAATAAGCAACATCACAATTCAAGTGGAGGGCGCTGCCGACATCACCATCCCAGCCGTACTCAAGGCTGGCGACAAAATTTGCTGCGACGGCAAGACCGTGCGCATTTGCAACGCCACTTGGCAAACCGTAAAGTCGTTCCCGGTAGCCGAAACAGCCATCTGGAGCAACGGCGACAACAACGTGACCATATCTGCCGATTTTTCGTCGGAAGAGGCTCCTGCAGTGAATGTTGAATTCAAGGCTCTTGGCGACAAACAGGTAATAGGAAAATAAACATAACTCTTTGGAACATGAAAATAAAAAACATTCTGTTGCTGGCTGCGCTTTTGGCGCCCACATGCGTGATGGCGCGCACAACAATCACAGCAAAGCCCGGCAAAAATGCCATTCAAAACGCCATCAACAAGGCGGCAAACATCAACGACGATGTGGTGATTGAACTCACCGGCGGCACCTATCGCACCAATAAAACCATCGAGGTGACATCGGGCAAATGGAACAGCCTGCTCATCACCGCCCGACCCGGGCACGAAGTGAGCATCACCGGCGACTTGGTGGTGCCCAAAAACCGCGTTCGCGCTGTCACCGACAAGGCACTACTGCAGCGCATCCCCGCTGAGGCTCGTTCTCGCGTGCTAATGGCTGACTGCCGCGGGCTGGTGGACAGCTTGAGCAATATCCGTCCTTCGGGATTCGGCCGCAAGTCGATGCCGGCATGGTCGGAACTGATGGTCGACGGCAGCCCGCTCACCATAGCCCGTTGGCCAAACGATTCGATGGCGCTGATTGGCAAAATCGAGGTGTCGGGCGGAGTGGAAGACAAGAAAACCGGACGTCTGCCCGTATTTCACTATCACGGCGACCGACCAAAGCGCTGGAAAGACACATCGAACATGTGGATAGGCGGCTATTTTGGCTACGGCTATGCCGACGACCTTATTCCGGTGAAAGCCGTCAACACCGCCGACAGCACCATCCATGCAGGCATGTTCACAACCTATCAATTCTTCACCGGAGCCGATTTCCGCCGCTGGTATGCTGCCAACATCATCGAGGAACTCGACCGCGAAGGCGAGTTTGTGGTCGACCCAAAGAAACATGCATTCTATTTCATCTCTCCCACCGGCACTGCACGCGACGTGCGCCTCACCGTACTCACCACGCCACTCCTCGCCATTGAGCATTGCTCCAATGTGACCGTGAAAGGACTCACCTTCGAGAACAGCCGCGGCATTGGCGTGTATATGGAAAGCACCGAGAATGTGGTGGTAGACGGCTGCACACTGCGCAATCTGGGCAACGTGGCTGTGTGCATTGGCAACGGCACCGATTCCGACAAGCAAGACCTCATGCACCACTCCATGGAAAAAGGCGGCAAAACATGCAGCCGCGCCGTGGGCGACATGATGGGCGCAATCTACGAAAACACCATGCTCTATCGCAACACCGGCCGCAACAACGGTGTGCGCAACAGCTATATTTATAACGTGGGAGCAGGCGGCGTGAGCCTCGGTGGCGGCAATCGCGCCACACTCACCCCTTCAAACAACTTTGTTGAAAACTGCCGCATTTCGCGCTACAACCGCATCGAAAAATCCTATCGTCCTGCCGTTTGGATTGACGGCGTGGGCAACCATGTGAGCGGATGCAGCATTTTCGACGCCCCGAGCATGGCTATTCTGTTCCATGGCAACAACCATGTGATTGAGCTGTGCCACATCACCAACGTATGCCAGGAAGTTGACGACCAAGGCGCCATCTACTACGGCCGCGACCCCTCGGAACGCGGCAACATAATCCGCTACAACTATTTCCATAAACTGAGCCCGCGCCACCGCGTCACCGCCACCTATCACGACGACGGCGCTTGCGGCAGCGAGGTGTATGGCAACATCTATCATCGCGCCGGTTCGCTGCCGGTGCTCATTGGCGGCGGCATGGACCATCATTATCATGGCAACCTGTTCCTGAATTGCCCGGTGGCAATACACGTCGACAACCGTCTGCAAAACTGGGCGGCAAACATGGTGGCTAAGGGCGGAATCTACGAAACTCGCCTCAACGCTGTGAAATATAATCAGCCGCCTTACAGCACAGCCTACCCCGAACTGGCTAATTATTGGAACGACAATCCGTCACTACCCAAGCGCAACGTAATCGAAGGCAACTTGTTCTACAACATCGACACTGTGATTCGCGGCAATGCCAAGTGGGGCGAATGGCGCGGCAACTGGACTACCGTAAACAATCCCGGCTTTGTCGACCCAGAGCAACCGCTAAAAGGCTTTGCCGCCGATGCCGAGATTCTGCGCATACTGCCAGAAACCGGCAACATTCCGTTCGACAAAATCGGCTCGACCCTGCCTGCAGCTGAACGCTAAACAGATTTCTCAAAAGGATTTTTTCCTGACTTCGTCATTGCGTCACCCAAAAATCTTCGTCGAAGAGTTTG
>JBJECZ010000039.1:0-2620 GCA_051871555.1 Muribaculaceae bacterium
CCGCCAAGGCACGCCGAACATACAATCAAATCTTCGTGATATTTTTCAAGGTTCGCCTTATCTATACGCGGGTGGCTATAGAATCCTTCGGTCCATGCCAAGCTCACAATTTTTATGAGGTTCTTATACCCGTTAAAATTTTTTGCAAGCACCACCAGGTGATAGCCACGGTCAGAGCGGTCGCTCGTGTCGTGCATATCGCCTTTTGCCACATACATCTCACAGCCGAAAATTGGCTTAAACAACCGCTTCTTGGCTGCCTCAAGTGCATCTTTCAGCTCTCGCAACTTCGCTTCGTCGCGTGCCTCGGCATTTTCAACTTCCTTGATTTGTTTTGTAAGCTCCTTTATCTCATTCTTGATGGGTTTGTTTGCGCTTTTCGACTCGTCGAAATACTCCTTAATTCCCATCATATTACCGTGGTCGGTTATAGCCATTCCAGGCATGCCATCAGCCATAGCCTTCTTAATCAGCTTCTTAATCGAAGCCTGTCCATCAAGAATTGAATATTGTGTATGTGTATGTAAATGAATGAAAGGTTCCATACCAAAAAATCGAGTTTAAATTCTTCCTCAAAATTAATCAAATAAATAGTTATAAGCGCAATTTAGTGCACAGATATTTCAAACAATTTTTCAACAACCTTCAATATCCGTTTCAACACTAATGAATTACCCGAAAATATTCACACCAAATCCATACTTCAGCGCAAATAACGTCACACGTCACGCTGCCATGCCATGGCTCAATCCGTTAACAATCAAAGCAATGCGGCACTACGCACCCGCTTTATTTCACACACAGCCCAACACACGCTTTAGCGACTTAACCTGATTGTGCCACAGTTCTGTTATTTCCTTGCGTTCATCTTCGTCGATGGCAAAATCTGTAATCTGCAGGTTTCTACTTCCGGTAATCTCCGAATTCGTTATGCGCATCTCAAAAAAACTTCTTGGAATATCACTATCCTCCCAACGGAAACGAATATACTGGCCATTGCGTATGGCAATCAAATTGGCTCGCTGCGACGCCTTATTCCAATAGAACGTAAAAACCTTTCCATCCTTTTTTACAGAATCGGCAAACCACTCAGCCAAACCGTTTGGCGTGGAAATAAACGTCCATATCAGCGAAGCCGATACGCTTTTCATGTCATAGTCGATTACAAATTTCTCCTCGTGCATTTTGATAATAAAAAAAGGTTATGTTTTCAGTCCGTAAATTAAATACAAAGATTACAATACCACAAATATATTCATCTAAAAATACGTTAATCATCGCATTTTTCAAGAATAATCAATTTCACTGAAAATTTTTCATCATTTTTAACCGAAGTAACTAAAAATATTATTTAATTTTGCAAAGATATAAAACATTGAATTATGGACTTATTTAAAAATCTTAAGGCAACAGCCATTGCTAACAAGCAACGCATTGTACTACCGGAGAGCACAGAACCTCGCACATTAAAAGCAGCTGACCAAGTAATTGCTGAAAGCATTGCCGATGTCATCTTAATTGGAGAGCCAAACGAAATCATGGCAAAAGCCGATGAGTTAAACTTAACTAACATTGGCAAGGCACGCATTGTTAACCCCAACGACGATGCCGCAATCCAAAAATACGCCGAGTTGTTTTACGAGCTTCGCAAAGCAAAAGGCATCACTATGGAGGACGCTGTGAAGAAAGCCAAAGACCCTCTTTATTTAGGATGTCTTTTAGTGAAGTCGGGCGAAGCTGATGGTCAAGTAGCTGGCGCCGCCAATTCAACCGGAAACGTGCTTCGCGCCGCTTTCCAAGTAATCAAAACAGCACCTGGCATTTCGGCAGTATCCGGAGCTTTCATCATGCAACTGCCCGAAGGCTCGCCTTACGGCCACGATGGAATCTTCGTGTTTGCCGACTGTGCTGCAATTCCAGCACCAACTGCTTCGGAGCTTGCACAAATTGCTGTTTCTGCTAACCGCACCGCTAAACAATTGGCTTGCATCCCCGAACCTAAAGTGGCTATGCTGAGCTTCTCTACTAAAGGCAGTGCTAAGCACGACAACGTAACCAAGGTGATTGAAGCCACCCGAATGGCTAAAGAACTCGACCCCACCATCGACATCGACGGCGAATTGCAAGCCGACGCAGCAATCGTTCCATCGGTGGGTGCAAGCAAAGCACCGGGCAGCAACATCGCTGGCAAAGCCAACGTTCTTGTATTCCCTAACCTAGAAACCGGAAATATTGCCTACAAGCTTGTTCAACGTCTCGCAGGAGCCGTTGCCGCCGGTCCTATCATGCAAGGTCTTGCAGCTCCAGTCAACGATTTGTCGCGCGGATGCTTCCCTGAAGACATAGTCAAGACAATCATCATGACTTGCAACCAAGCAATAGATGCCAAGAAATAAGATAATATAACGATATCTCAAATCTAATAACACAATACAACATTTTTATGAACATCTTAGTGCTCAATTGCGGAAGTAGCTCCGTAAAATACAAATTAATCGAAATCAAGGCTAATAATGTTTTAGCTGAAGGTGGAATTGAAAAAATCGGTTTGCCCGACGCTTTCATTAAATTCAAGCTTGCCGACGGTTCTAAGAAAATCATTGAACTCGACATCACAGAC
>JBJECZ010000040.1:0-10212 GCA_051871555.1 Muribaculaceae bacterium
AAGTTAACCCTAATACCACATTTTATTCATACTATTTTTTTCCTAGGGCACCGCGAAGTGATTTCGAGGTGCTTTTTTTATTGTAAATTCATTACCAAAAAGCCGGGTATTGCAGCATTTGGTTGTGTATTAGGCTTATTTTTTGTAATTTTATCGCAATATTTTATATTTTAACCCCAAAAGAGAAAGGAAGGAAAAAATGAACAGAATAGTGAACAAAGAACATTTTTCGAGCGCAGTGGTGAAGCTGGAAGTAGAAGCACCGCTGATAGCCCGCAGCCGCAAGGCAGGACATTTTGTGATTGTGCGCTGTGGCGAACACGGCGAACGCATTCCGCTGACCATTGCCGATGCCGACGTGGAGCGCGGCACCATCACGCTGGTGGTGCAGGCTGTGGGCGAATCAACGAAAAAGATTTGTGCACTGGGCGTTGGCGACTGCCTCTCCGATGTGGTGGGTCCGCTTGGACAAGCCACAAAGATAGCCAACTACGGCACCGTGGTGTGCTGTGGCGGCGGCGTGGGTGTGGCTCCTCTGCTGCCAATCATTCGTGCCCTGAAAGCTGCCGGAAACCGCGTGATTAGCGTGCTTGCTGCACGCACCAAGGACCTCATCATCCTTGAAAAGGAGGTGCGCGAAAGCAGCGACGAGGTGATTATCATGACCGACGACGGCTCCTACGGCACAAAGGGTCTCGTAACCGCCGGCGTTGAGCAGGTGATTCAACGCGAAAAAGTGGACCGCGTGGAAACCATCGGTCCGGCTATTATGATGAAATTCGTGGCTCTGCTCACCAAGAAATACGACATTCCCACCGAGTGCTCGCTCAACGCTGTGATGGTTGACGGTACGGGCATGTGCGGCGCCTGCCGCGTGAGCGTGGGCGGACGCACTCGCTTTGTTTGCGTTGAAGGTCCGGAATTCGATGCACATCAAGTTGACTTCGACGGACTGATGCAGCGCCTCAAGCAATATTAATATTTTTTGTGGCGGCACGGGCTGGTGGCTTATGCTATACACCAATACGTGTGTGCCCAGCCGCAGCAATTACACTAAACAAAATCTACTGAAATCGATATATTTTTTTGAAAGGATATAAAAACATGGATAACCTGACTACACCTTCCACCTCTCGAAACCAACAATGGCGCGACGAACTCCGACGCAGCCTCTCGCCCAAGATGCGCACCGCCATCCCACGGGTGAAGATGCCCGAACTCGCGCCCGACTACCGCATAACCTGCAACGACGAAGTCAACCAAGGCATCACCAAAGAAATGGCTATGCAGGAGGCACAACGATGCCTCGACTGCCCCAACCCGCAATGCGTAACCGGCTGCCCGGTGGGCATCGACATCCCCGGGTTCATCAAAAACATCGAGCGCGGCGACATCGAAGAAGCCGCTGCCACACTGCGCCAAACAAGCGCACTGCCGGCGGTGTGCGGACGTGTGTGCCCTCAAGAAAAGCAATGCGAAAGCCGCTGCATCCACCTGAAGATGAAAGGTCAACCGGTGGCTATCGGCTATCTTGAGCGTTTTGCCAGCGACTATGTGCGCACCAACGGGCTGTCGAAACCAGTGCAATGCGCACCCAGCCTGGGCGTGAAGGTGGCTGTGATTGGCAGCGGTCCGTGCGGACTGTCGTTTGCCGGCGATATGGCCAAATTGGGCTACTCGGTAACCGTGTTCGAGGCGCTGCACGAAATAGGCGGTGTGCTGAAATACGGCATACCCGAATTCCGTCTGCCTAACAGCATTGTCGACACCGAAATCGATGCTCTGCGCCAAATAGGTGTGGAATTTCAAAAGGACTGCATAGTGGGCAAAACTATCACATACGACGACCTTCACGACATGGGCTTTAAGGGCATCTTTGTGGCTTCGGGCGCCGGTCTGCCCCGATTTATGAACATCCCGGGCGAAAACCTTGGCGGCGTGATGTCGAGCAACGAATATCTCACACGCGTCAACCTCATGGGCGCCGGACGCGAGGGCTACGACACGCCAGTGATGCAAGGCAAGCGCGTGGCTATCATAGGCGGCGGAAACACAGCAATGGACTCGGTGCGCACTGCCCTGCGCATGGGCGCCGAAAAAGCCATGTTGGTGTATCGCCGTAGCGACGCCGAAATGCCGGCTCGCGCCGAGGAAGTGAAGCACGCCCGCGAAGAAGGCGTGGAATTCCTCACCCTGCACAACCCAATTGAATATCTGGGCGACGAAAAAGGCCGCGTGTGCACCATGCGTCTGCAGCAAATGCAACTGGGCGAACCCGACGCTTCGGGACGCCGCTCGCCTGTGCCCATCGAAAGCGCTATAAAGGATATTCCTGTCGACCTGGTGATTGTGAGCGTTGGCGTTTCGCCTAACCCAATCGTACCGAACTCAATAGCCGGACTCGAGGTGAGCAAACGCGGCACCATCGTAGTCGACGAAACATCGATGCAATCGTCAATCGCCGACATCTATGCCGGTGGCGACATTGTGCGCGGCGGTGCTACCGTGATTTTGGCAATGGGCGACGGACGCCGTGCTGCTCAGCATATGCACCAAGCACTTTCAAAAATGTAAACGAAAACAACTAATACATCAACAAATGAAAAAATCAATCATAACCCTATTGGCAGCGGGTGCAATGTTAACAGCTAATGCCGACGAGGCACGCCTGCTGCGCTTTCCTGCCACCAACGGCACCGAATTGGCATTCTCCTATGCCGGCGACATCTACACCGTGCCCCTCACGGGCGGCACTGCAAGCCGTTTGACTTCGCATGAAGGATACGAAATGTTTGCACGCTATTCGCCCGACGGCAAAACAATAGCATTCACAGCCCAATACGACGGCAACACCGAGGTTTACCTCATGCCATCGCACGGCGGAAGCCCACGACGCATCACCTACACAGCAACCAACTCGCGCGACGACATGGGCGACCGTATGGGCCCTAACAACATCACCATGACATGGACCCGCGACGGCAAAGGCGTGGTGTATCGCAACCGCATTGGCGACGGATTCGACGGCAAACTATGGATTGCCCCAACCGACGGCGGCATGGCTACCGAGATTCCCCTGCCCGAAGGCGGTTTCTGCTGCTACTCGCCCGACGGCAAACTGTTTGCCTACAACCGCGTGATGCGCGAATTCCGCACTTGGAAGCACTACAAAGGCGGCATGGCTGACGATATATGGATTTACGACCCTGCCACAAAGAAAGTGCAAAACATAACTAACAACGTGGCTCAGGACGTGTTCCCGATGTGGATTGGCGATGAAATTTATTTCGCAAGCGACCGCACCGAACGCATGAACCTGTTTGTTTACAACACTAAAACCCGTCAAACCAGTCAAGTTACCAACTTCTCCGAATTCGACGTTAAGTTTCCGAGCTGTGGCGGCGGCAAGATAGTGTTTGAAAACGGCGGCTACATCTACGCGCTCGACCCTGCCACAAAGAAATATAGCAAAGTGACAATCAACCTCAACAGCGAGGACATCTTTGCCCGCACCGAACGCCGCAACGTGAAACGCTTCATCACCGAAGCCGACCTCTCAGCCGACGGCAAACGTCTGGCAGTAAGCGCCCGCGGCGACGTGTTCGACGTGCCGGTTGACAAAGGCGTTACGCGCAACCTCACCAACACTTCGGGCGTGCACGAACGCGAAGCCGAATGGAATAGAAAAGGTGATAAAATTGGCTATATCAGCGACGTCACTGGCGAAACCGAGCTGTGGATTTGCGACGCCGACGGCGCTAACAAAACGCAACTCACCTCGGACAACGACACCTATATCCGTGATTTCACCTGGAGCAACGACGACCGCACCATTGTCTACACCGACCGCCGAAACCGCGTGGTGCTTGTTGACGTAGCCACCAAAACCAAGCGCACCATTGTGCAAGACTCAGTGAGCGAAATCACCCTGCCGGTGTTCTCACCCGACAGCAAATGGCTTGCCTACACTCGCACACAAAGCAACGAGTTTGGCGTGATTTATCTCTACTCAATTGCTCAAGGCAAGGAATATGCCGTAACCGAACGCTGGTACGACTCATCGGCCCCCGAATTCAGCAGCGACGGAAAATACCTGATTTTCACCTCGGCACGCGACTTCAACCCCATCTATAGCTCGGTGGAATGGAACTTTGCTTACCGCGAAATGGAAGGCATCTATCTGGTGCCTCTTGCCAAGAGCACCCCATCGCCATTCCTCTACGAAAATGGCGAAAGCAGCGCCAAACCCGATGCCGAAACTGCCAAACCCGCCGATAAAGCCAATAAAAATAAAGGCAAGAAAAACGCCAAGCAAGCCGAAAATCCCGACAACTCAATCACGATTGACGTCGATGGCATCACTTCGCGCATAATTCGCGTGCCCGGCATCGGCACCGGCAGATACTTTGCCATCACAAGCGACGGCAAAACCATCTACTACAACTCGCGCAACGGCGCCTATGCCTACAACATTGCAAAACAAAGCATCGAAACCATTGCCACGAATGCCTACATCTTCCCGTCGCACGACTTCAAGAAAGCAGCCATTCGCAAAGGCTCGGAACTGTATGTCATCGACATGCCTCATGGCAAAGCCAACCTCGACAAAGCCATTGACATGAGCAACCTGTATTGCACAATCAACTACAGCGAAGAATGGACTCAGATTTTCAACGAGGCTTGGCGTGCCTTCCGCGACGGTTTCTACCTCGAAAATATGCACGGCGTTGACTGGAAAGCCATTCGCGACCGCTACGCACAACTCCTGCCCTACGTGAAGAATCGCCTCGACCTAACGTATGTGATAGGCGGAATGATTAGCGAACTTGCCTGCGGTCACGCCTATGTTGACGGCGGCGACGAAATCAAGCCACGCCGAAGCTACACCGGAATGCTTGGCGCCGTTCTCAAGCCCGAAGGAAAATATTTCCGCATCGAAAAAATCTATGCCGGAGCACCCGACCGAGCCTCGCTGCGCTCGCCTCTGCTCGACCAAGGTCTGAACATAAAAGAGGGCGACTACATCACAGCCGTTAACGGCGTGTCGACTGCCACCACCGCCAACATCTATTCGCTGCTCGATGGCTGCGCCGACGTGCTCACCGAACTCACCATCAACACCACAGCTGCCGAAGGCGGCCGCAAGGTGGTGGTGAAACCCATCAGCAACGAATATCCACTTGTTCACTACGAATGGATTCAGCGCAACATCGCTACGGTGGACAAACTGTCGGGCGGACGAATCGGCTACATCTACATCCCCGACATGGGTCCTGAAGGATTGAACGAATTTGCCCGTTACTATTATCCGCAAGTCGACAAAGAAGCGCTCATCATCGACGACCGTGCCAATGGCGGCGGAAACATCTCGCCAATGGTAATCGAACGCCTGCTGCGTCGACCTTATCGCATGACAATGTATCGCGGCAGAAGCCTAAACGGCATTGTCCCCGACAAGACTCACTACGGCCCCAAGGCTCTGCTCGTGAACAAATACTCGGCAAGCGACGGCGACCTCTTCCCGTGGAGCTTCAAGGAGAATAAAATAGGCACCGTAATCGGCACCCGTTCGTGGGGCGGCATCATCGGCATCTCCGGTTCGCTGCCGTATATCGACGGCACCGACATTCGCGTTCCATTCTTCACCAACTACGACACTCGCGGCAACTGGATTGTTGAGAATCACGGCGTTGACCCCGACATCGTAATCGACAACGACCCTGCACGCGAATTTGCCGGTGAGGACCAACAACTCATCAAAGCCGTTGAGGTGCTTCTTGAGCAACTCAAGCAGCGCAAGCCTCTGCCCGGAACACCTGCACCGCGCACCCTCAAAGACCTTGGTTTGTAACGAACCCCCGAAATGCTCACCTGTATGTCACACCGATTCCTGAAAATAGCAGCTGCTGTGGCAGGAGCAAATGTAATGTCAGTTGCAGCTTCTGCCACGGTGGACGCCGCCGAACCCAACCGTCCCAACATTCTGGTGTTTTTGGTTGACGACATGGGTTGGCAAGACACCTCGGTGCCATTTCACACACAAGTGACACCGTTGAACAAGCGCTACCACACGCCCAACATGGAGCGACTGGCTGCACAAGGCATGAAGTTCACCAATGCCTATGCCTCGGCAATCAGTTCGCCAAGCCGCTGCAGCTTGCTCACCGGAGCCAATGCCGCCCGGCATCGGGTGACTAACTGGACGCTGCGCCGCGACACCAAGGTGGACAGCAAAAACGATGTTATCGACATCCCTGACTGGAACTACAACGGCATTTGCCAAACACCTGGCACTCCAAACACTTTTGTTGCAACATCAGTGGTGCAACTGCTTCACAATGCCGGCTATCACACCATTCATTGCGGCAAAGCGCATTGGGGCGCAATCAACACCCCGGGCGAGAACCCGCATCACTTCGGGTTCGACGTGAACATTGCAGGCCATGCCGCCGGCGGACTTGCCACCTACCTGAGCGAACTTAACTACGGACACGATGCCAATGGCAAGCCCACGTCGCTGATGTCGGTGCCGGGTCTTGAAAAATATTGGCAAACAGGCACATTCATCACCGAAGCACTCACGCAGGAAGCCATCAATGCGCTCGATAAGGCTAAGCAATATAATCAGCCGTTTTTCCTGTATATGTCGCACTACGCCATTCACGTGCCCATCGACCGCGACCCGCGTTACTTCGACCGCTACAAGCACGAGGGGCTGAGCGACAAGGAGGCTGCCTACGCCTCGCTTATCGAAGGCATGGACAAGAGCCTCGGCGACCTGATGGACTGGCTGGAACGCAACGGCGAGGCCGACAACACGGTGATTCTGTTCATGAGCGACAACGGCGGATATGCCACCGGCACTCACTGGCGCGATGCTCCGCTTTACACGCAAAACGCTCCGCTGCGCTGCGGCAAAGGCTCGGCGTATGAGGGCGGTGTGCGCGAACCGATGATTGTGAAATGGAATGGCGTCACCCAACCGGGCAGCACACAAGATGCCTATCTGCTCATCGAAGACTACTTCCCGTCGCTGCTCGACATTGCCGGCATCAAGGGCTGGCGCGTGCCGCAAAAGGTGGACGGACAGAGCTTCGTGCCTCTGCTGCGCGGCGACAAGGGCGACGACAAGCGAGCACTCATATGGAACTGCCCTAACATCTGGGACAACTCCGGTCCTGGCATCGGTGCCACCTGCACCATTCGACTCGGCAACTGGAAAATGGTGTATTTCTACGAGGACGGCAAAAAGGAACTGTATAACTTAGCTGACGACATTGGCGAACAGCACGACGTAGGCAAAAAGCACAACGATATTGTTAAGCGACTGTCGAAAACACTGGGCAACAGGTTGCGTGCAATGGATGCCCAACGCCCCTCGTTTAAAAGTAATGGTTTGCCATGCCCTTGGCCCGACGAAATTTGAGTTATTTTGATTACTTTTGCAAAAAAAACATAAACTTAAAAAACATAAACCTAAACACTCATGACTAAAAAAACCGTTTTTCTATCGGCATTGATGCTGTTTGCAGCCGCGTCGTGCACAACAAGCAACGACACTGAGGACTACACTCAATACGTTGAACCACGCATCGGCACTGCACACTGCCGCTATTTCCACTTTGCGCCGGGCGCTCTGCCCTACGGTATGGCAAAACCCGGTCCGTCGACCAACGGCTCGCTTGGCAATCCTTCGGGCTGGGAAGCTACCGGCTACGACTATCGCGACACCTCGATTGAAGGCTTTCCGTGCGTACACGAGTTTCAAGTGGGCGGCATCACGCTCATGGCTATGAACGGCGACAGCATCTTCACCACCCCGGGACTGCCCACCGACACCATTACGAAAAAAGGCTACCGCTCGGCTTATAGCCACGACGACGAAGTGGCTACCGCCGGCTACTACTCGGTGATGCTGAAAGACTACGGCATCCGCGCCGAAATGACTGCCACCGAACGCGTGGCGCTGCAACGATTCACATTCCCCAAGGGCGAAACCAGCACCGTGCTGTTTAACATTGGCAGCCGCATGGGCGAAAGCGGCGCCGTGAAGGACGCTTCGGTTGAACTGGTGAACGACACCACCGTTGAAGGCTGGGTGATTACATATCCCGAATATGTTAAGGCTTATCAACCCGATGCCACCGTGCCCATCTATTTCTCGGCTACAGTCGACCGCAAGCCCACCAAGTGCGTGGCTTTCAACGACAACACACTCAGTGCCACTCCAAACAAAGCAACGGGCATTGGTGCAGGCCTTTATCTGCAATTCGCCACCAACGAGGGCGAGGCTGTAACCGCCAAGGTGGGCATCTCCTACACCTCGGTTGAAAACGCACGCCTCAATCTGCAAAGCGAGGCTGAAAACATCACCTTCGACGAGGCAAAACAACGCAGCCACGACATCTGGCAGGAAATGCTTAGCCGCATTGAGGTGGAAACCGAGAACAAAGAGGACAAGGTAAAATTCTATTCAGGACTATATCACGCACTGCTGGGCCGCGGCGTGTGCAGCGACGTGAACGGCGCATATCCACGCAACGACGGTTCGGTGGGTCAAATCCCCGAAAAGGACGGCAAACCGGCATTCAACGTCTATAACACCGACGCCATGTGGGGCGGTCAATGGAACCTCACCCAACTGTGGCTGATGGCTTATCCCGAACACATCAGCGACTTCATCAGCTCGCACCTGCAAGTCTACAAGGACTGCGGATGGCTTGCCGACGGATTGGCTAACAGCCGATTCGTGTCGGGCGTAGGCACCAACGAGCTCACGCTGATGATTGCCGCCGCTTATAACTGTGGCATCCGCGATTTCGACATCGACCTTGCCTACGAAGCTTGCCGCAAAAACGAACTTGACGGCGAAAACCGTCCGCGCGGCGCCGGCAAGGACGACACCGCCGACTTTGTGAAATATGGCTACTGCCCCTACCCTGCTCCTGAGGACGGTGGCGACGCCACCTACGTGTTCTCATCGTCGCACACCTTGGAATACAGCTACACTGCTTATGCCGTGGCCCAAATGGCTAAGGACCTCGGCAAAACCGACGACTACAACAAACTTATGGACCTCTCGAAAGGCTGGGAACGAATCTACGACAGCAGCATCAACTTCATTCGCAACAAGCATCGCGACGGCTCGTTTGCAAAGAACTTCAACCCGATGCAAGTGTGGAACGGATTCCAAGAAGGCAATGCTTGGCAATACACTTTCTATGTGCCTCACGACCCGAAAGGCTTGATTGCAAAGGTGGGCGAAGAAACCTTCACCGCACGCCTCGACAGCATCTTCACAGTGTCGCAACCAAAGATTTTCAGCGGCGGCAAGGAAGTTGGCGCTTTTGCCGGACTTGAAACACTCTACAATCAAGGCAACCAGCCATGCCTGCACATCTCGTGGATGTTCAACGCCGCCAACCGCCCATCACTCTCGCAAAAATGGGTGCGCGCCATCCTCGACGAGTTCTATGGCACCGACGGAATTCACGGCTACGGCTACGGTCAAGATGAGGACCAAGGTCAGCTGGGCGCTTGGTACGTGATTTCGTCGCTCGGATTGTTCAGCGTCGACGGTCTCACCGTCAACCCTGCCACATTCTGCATCGGCAGTCCAATCTTCGACGCGGTGAGAATACGCCTCAACGATAAATACTACGAAGGAAAAGACTTCTATATCGTTGCCCTCGACAACAGCAAGCAAAACACCTATGTGAAGAGCATCAACCTCAACGGCAAATCGCTCAACAACCCATATCTGCCGTTCACCGACTTCACAAAGGGCGGTTTACTCACGCTGTCGATGACCAACCAACCCGTCGACAAATACTAATCGCTGCTTCGGCAATATAACCGAGGGGCTGTGTGGTAGTTTTTTATCACCACACAGCCCCTCTTGTTTTATCTTTCGAAATAGCAGTCGCTATCACAACATAGGCAACAGCTATGCCGAAACGCACTTACCAATTCTATTATTTCAAATCACCGTTAGAATAACGAACAGCCAAACCGATAGCCTTGAATCACATGCATTCACTGCTTATTTGCCTTATACAGCCCATCGATTATGCCATCGGCAAGAGATATGTTAGGCACCTGTATTTCATCGCATTTCAGAGCATCAGCCACTTTCAGGAATATCTCGGCAGCCGGTAATATCACATCTGCACGGTCGGGTTTCAGTCCATACCGGCTCATAAGTTCAGCCAC
>JBJECZ010000041.1:0-10130 GCA_051871555.1 Muribaculaceae bacterium
CACCCATAGTGATAAAGTCTTTCAAACGGAATGCCTTGTCGAGTTCCACGTTCATGCCGTCGCCAGCCTTGCCAGGAACGAACAGTTCGGTGTCGAATTCTTTGCGGATGCGTTTGAGCTCCTTGAGGGCTTTTTCAAGACCTTCCTTGGTGCGACCCATACCAACGTATTCCCACATGATGTGACCGAGTTCCTTGTGGATAGAGTCAACCGACTTGGTACCCTTGATGTTCATGATACGTTCTTCTTCGGCGATACAAGCCTTTTCAACCTCGTCGAATTCAGGGCTGTCGGTTGAGAAGTGAGGCACCTGAATTTGGTCGCTAAGGTAGTTTTGAATGGTGTAAGGCAGCACGAAGTAGCCATCGGCAAGACCTTGCATGAGCGCCGAAGCACCGAGGCGGTTAGCGCCGTGGTCAGAGAAGTTACATTCGCCGATAGCGAACAAGCCCTTAACCGATGTTTGCAGTTCGTAGTCAACCCAGATGCCGCCCATTGTGTAGTGGATAGCAGGGAATATCATCATTGGGTTGTAGTATTTCACGCCGTTGATGGTGTTGCCGAGTTCGCCTGGGTTAACGTCGGTGATTTCTTCGTACATGTCGAAGAGGTTGCCGTAGCGTTGACGAACCACGTCGATGCCAAGACGGTTGATAGCTTCAGAGAAGTCGAGGAATACAGCCAAGCCGGTGTTGTTCACGCCGAAGCCCTTGTCGCAGCGTTCCTTAGCGGCACGCGAAGCCACGTCGCGAGGCACGAGGTTGCCGAATGCAGGATAACGGCGTTCCAAGTAGTAGTCGCGGTCTTCTTCTGGGATGTCAGAGCCCTTCTTGGTGCCTGCTTGCAGTGCCTTGGCGTCTTCAATGTTCTTAGGCACCCAGATGCGGCCGTCGTTACGCAACGATTCCGACATAAGGGTGAGCTTCGATTGCTTGTCGCCGTGAACAGGAATACAAGTTGGGTGAATTTGCACGTAAGCAGGGTTTGCAAAGTAAGCGCCCTTGCGATAGCAAGCCATTGCAGCCGAGCAGTTGCAAGCCATTGCGTTGGTGCTGAGGAAGTAGGTGTTGCCGTAACCACCGGTGGCGATAACCACAGCGTGAGCAGCAAAGCGTTCGAATTTGCCGGTAACCAGGTTCTTGGCAACGATGCCGCGAGCGCGACCGTCAATCATCACCACGTCGTGCATTTCGTAGCGGTTGTAGCTCTTCACCTTGCCCATTTGGATTTGGCGGTTGAGCGAGCTGTAGGCACCGAGCAGAAGTTGCTGACCGGTTTGACCCTTAGCATAGAATGTGCGCGATACTTGAGCACCACCAAACGAGCGGTTGGCAAGAGTGCCGCCATATTCGCGAGCGAAAGGCACACCTTGAGCCACGCATTGGTCGATGATGTTGTTCGACACTTCGGCAAGACGATATACGTTGGCTTCGCGAGCACGATAGTCGCCACCCTTCACTGTGTCGTAGAACAAGCGGTAAACCGAGTCGCCGTCGTTCTGATAGTTCTTGGCTGCATTAATACCACCTTGTGCAGCAATCGAGTGAGCACGGCGTGGCGAGTCTTGAATGCAGAAGTTGAGCACATTGAAGCCCATTTCAGCGAGGGTTGATGCAGCAGATGCACCAGCCAGACCGGTACCAACAACGATGATGTCGAGTTTACGCTTGTTGGCTGGGTTCACAAGTTTTTGGTGTGCTTTATAGTTAGTCCACTTCTCAGCGACCGGACCTTCAGGAATCTTTGAATCGATTACAGGCTGAGCAGCAGTTGTTTTTGTTTCTTCCATAATAGTTGATTTTTTTGAAAAATTTCTTTAATGGTTATTCACTCAGCTTTAATGTTATTCGCCTTTGCAGCAGTCAGGTTTCTGACCTTCGCAAGCCTTAGGTTCGCCTTTGCAGCAGTCGCCGCCTTTAGCGCAAGCGCCTTCGCCTTTGTGGCATTTGTGACCTTCGGCACAAGCGCCTTCGCCATGGTGGCAAGGACGAGCTTCAGGGCAGATGCCTTCGGGAGCCGGCATTTTGTGGCAAGCCTTTTCCATGATTTTGAGCTCATAAGCAGGAGCCGGTTTGCCGGCGCAGTCGGGGCAATGAGCTTTGAGAGTGAAAATTACAGCTTCAACGGCAAACAACAGAGCCACTGCAGTAGCCCAAGCGCAAGCTGTGCTCTTGAGGCGAGGCAACCAAGTGTCGTTGCTTGTGCCGAGTGTTTGGAATGCGCTCCAGAAGCCGTGAGTCATGTGGAACCAGAGGGCGCCAAAACCGATGAGGTAGATTACGAGAACCACCCATCCGAGAGGACCACCGAATTGGTGCATGATTTGACCCCAACCATCAGATGCTGCGATGGTGTGCTCAGCGCCGGTCATCGGGCATACAGCCACCGATTCAAGTTCCAGGCATGGCAACAATTCGGCAAGCATCATGCGGCCCCAGAACTGATAGAGGTGGAGCACTGTGAAGCAGGCAATCACCACGCCGAGGGCAAGCATGTTTTGCGATGCCCATTCAACCGACTTCGGGCGGGCAGTTACCTCATAAGCATCGTTGCCACGAGCCTTCTTGTTTTGAAGGGTGAGCCAGAATGCATAGATGATGTGAATCACAAACAGTGCGGCAAGACCAAGTGTAGCCGCTACAGCATACCAGTTAGCACCGAGAATACCGCAAATCTTGTTGTAAGCCTCTGGGCTAAAGATTGCCACTGCATTCATCAGCACGTGGAATGTTAAGAATAGGATGAGGGCGATACCGGTAACCGACATCACAACCTTTCTTCCTATAGAAGATTTTGATAACCACATAGTGAGTGTTGAGAATTTAAGTTATTAAAATTGAGTTAATTATTTTGTTGTCATTGTTTATGTTTTGCAAATTTACCGATAATTATGCTCTTTAGCAACAATTGGCGAAAAAATTCTTTAATAAAAATCTATGTTTCGCAACACATTTTTCAGGTTCTCATAACTCAATAATTGCTGATTGCGGCGTGTTTTGTGCGGCAATGCGCTTGCAGATGTGAGTGTGGGCAAGGTTGGGATTGCTGCATTGCTTTTTGATGCGGAACGGCGGGGCTCAGAGGATGTTCAGCAGGTGAAGTTCGCGGCGCAGGGTGGGGCAGTCGACAAACCGTATGCCCTTAATGCCCACGGCTTCGCAACCGTCGATGTTGGCTTGCTTGTCGTCGACGAACACACATTCATCGGCAGTGAGATTCCAGCGGTTGAGGGCGCAACGATAAATGGCAGACTCGGGTTTCAACAGGTGTTCTTCGCAGGAGAGCACTCGGTCGTGCAGCAGCCCGAACAGGTGACTATAGTTGCGCATGGTTTCATACACCTTGCTCGACCAGTTGCTCAGTCCGTATAGGCGGTAGCCGCTCGAGCGTAGTTCGCCAAGCAGTTGATGCATGCCCGGCACTTCGCCGGTAACCACCTCCTGAAAGCGCTTGTCGAAGGCGTCGAACAGCTCGGCGCACGCCGGGTGTTGCTGTTTGAGCATGTCCACTTGGCGTGCAAAGGGAGTGAGTTCGCGGTCGAGGCTCATATAGGTTTCTTCGGCGAGCACCACCTGCATGAATTCGTCGAACACCTGCTCGCTCACGTGATAGTCGGTGCGGAGCACAGCAAAAAACCTGTCGAAATCATAGTCGACAAGCACGCGTCCAAAGTCGAATATTATTGTGGTTTTGTTGCTCATAACATTAAAATAACGAGCCAAACTGCCGATTTATTGTTTGCTGCCAATCCAGTGGTTCAATGAAGTTTGGTAGGAGGGCGTATTGTTTCTTCAATAGTTTGCAACAATTATGCAAAAGGGGTACGCCAAACGGTGCACCCCTCGTATAATTTAAAATTCAACGGCGATATTATTGCACAATGGCAACTTTCTTCACGGTTGAGCCTACGCGCACAACGTAGATTCCGGCAGCCACTTCAGGCAACGAGTTTGCCGAACCGCAGTACAGTGCAGCGCCATTAGCGCCGAACACCTCAACCTTGGCGTCGCCGGCACCGGCAACCACAATCTTGCCACCTTCAACGCCGATGGTCACGCCACCATCAGCCTCTATCTCATCAATGCCGTCAACCGTGTATTCTAAGATGGTAACAAAGTTTTTCCACGGCTCGGTCTGCTCGTAAAGCGCCTTTGTGTCGGTAGGCACGTAGAGAGTGCCATTTTGCATTACCGCTTCAGAAAAGGATGTGTTGTCAATCGTTAACGATTCATCGGCAGGGTTCTCCCACTCAACATACACTCTCAAGTTCTCGTTGCAATCAAAGGCTCTTGTGCCAATTGTTTTTACCGACTTTGGTATGGTTATGCTTGCCAAGTTTTGACAGTTGTAAAATGCATATTCTCCAATTGAAGTGGCAGACTTTGAAATGGTTACACTTTCCAAGTTCTTGCAATTCCAGAATGAGCCCATAGCAATCTCAGTAACCGAATTTGGGATAACAATGCTCGATAAGCCAGTGCATGAAGAGAATGCATATTTGCCTATTTTAGTCACGGTGTTAGGGATGTTGATGCTTGCTAAACCAGTGCAGCCACTGAATGCACTTTCGCAAATTTCGGTCACACCGGATGGGATTTCGGTGTTTTTACAACCTGAAACCAAAGCGTTGGAGGCAGTTTCAATAATTGCATTACAGCTGTTGCGACTATTGTATGCGGTGTTGTCGGAGTCTACAATTATGCTCTCTAAATTTGTGCAACTATAGAATGGATATCCGCCAATTTTTTCCACCGATTTAGGAATTTTGATGCTCGTTATACCAGTGCCACCGAATGCACTTTCTCCAATCTCAACCACCGAATTGGGTATCTCCAATTCTTTCAATTCGCTACAGCCATTAAAGGCTGATGCTCCAATCTTAATCAACGTGCTCGGAAGTGATACGCTTATTAAACTCTCATAGCAAGCTTGAAATGCACCGCCTGCGATACATGTAGTGCCATCTTTTATTTCAATCTGGGTATTCTCTGGCATCTCTCCTTTGTATATGTATAGTAAAGTGCCGAAGTAGATAACGCCATCTTCAAGCGAATTAAAAAATGGAGTGCCATTGAAAGCAGATTGGCCAATTTCGGTCACCGAGTTCGGTATGGTAATGGTTGCCAAGTTAGAGCAGCCTGTGAATGCCGCTTGCCCTATTGTTGTAACCGAGTTTGGGAGTGCGATATTTGTCAATCCCATGCAGTAAAAAAATGCAAACATGCCAATTTCTGTTACCGAATTCGGTATGGTTGGATTTGTCAATGCAGTACATTACTGGAATGCTCCAATGCCAATCCTTGTCACCGAATTTGGGATAACTACGCTTGTCAAGCCCAAACTGTTAGCAAATGCCATATCGCCGATTTCGGTCACTGCATATTTAACCTCATCAACGGTGATTTCCGAAGGGACGGTAATTTCGCCGCTATACGTTCCGGTTTCAGAGTTGGTGCCGTCGTGAGTGACCGAAGCGGTTGCTGCATCGGCGTTAAGGTTGTAGTAGATGCCGTCGACCACAGCGTCGTAAGCTGATGCCGAATAGGCAATTGTAAGCATGGCTGCAACGAGCCACAATCTCATAAAGTAGATTTTTTCATAAGCTCCTTATTAAATTTTTATGATTAAGTTAAAGTAAAGTTCCTAAGCTCAATTGATGCGATTTAGTTGCGTAGAAGTAATGTTCTCTAATTCTGGCAAGTGAGTTGTCGCGACATTTCACACTTTGTCAATGCCTAATTCGGCATGGGCAAATTTACACACTAATTTTGTGGTTTGCAAGATAAATGGTTGAATTTTTGGCTTTGCAGTGACGGTGGGTTAGGCGTTGGCGGGGCATGATTTGATGAACACCGAGAAGCGGCTGCCTTTGCCTAACTGCGATTTCACTTTCATGGTTCCGCCCAGGCTCTCCACGATTGCTGAGCAGATTGACAGCCCCAGTCCGGTGCCTTGCTTGAATTCGTTTTTCTTATAGAATCGGCTGAACACCATTTTTTGGTCGTCCTCCGAGAGTCCGATGCCGGTGTCCTCAACGTACATTTCCACCATGCCGCTTTCTTGGTTGTATTGCCAGCCGAGAGTCACGCTGCCATGTTGGGTGAATTTGCCGGCATTGGTGAGGAAATTTGTGAGCACCTGATGCAGGCGGTTGTCGTCAACCATGATGTTGACGTCGAAGTCGGGCTGCAGCAGCTTGAACTCGAGGTGCTTGGGTATTTGCACCATTGCCGTGTTATAAGCCATGTCGATGATGTGCCTAACCGAATATTGCTTGATGTCGAATTCCATCTGCCCCGATTCCACGCGCGAGAGGTCGAGGATGTCGTTGATGAGCTTGAGCAGCAGCACGTTGTTGTTCTTGATGGTTTCGATGAACGTTTGCTTTTCTTCTGCCGTGTATTCCATGTCGTCGCTTGCCAGCAGCTCGGAGAATCCGCAGATGGCGTTGAGTGGTGTGCGAATTTCGTGGCTCATGTTGGCGAGGAACGATTCTTTCAGGCGCGCTTCCTCGGCAAGGCGGCGAGCTTCTTCGAGTTTTGTTTCGCGTTCCTTGAAGTCGTCGATGTTCGAAATCATGCCGTAGCACTTTTCGAAGCGTCCTTGGGCGTTGAGCACTCCGCGGCCTTTAATTTGATACCAGTGATACACTCCGTCGCAGTCGATGTCGGCAAGAATCTCTATTGAGTGATGGCGTCCTTTCAGCAGTTGGGCGTTGCCGTCTCTCACAATTTGTATGTAGTCGGGGTGCACGAGTTTCAGGAAATCGGCAGGCTTGAGGCGACGTGCCGGAATCTTTGCATATTTCCAAAACGAATCGTTGAAAATCAGTTCCTTGCCGTCGTTTTCCCAAGCGAACGACAGCGATTCCTGCACCACCATGTTGAAGAGGTCGTTTTCGCGCTCGGCGCGCTTCATGGCAGCCCATTTTTCTCTACGCTCATTCCAGAACAAGAAAACGCCCAACGAAATGAGAATGACGATTGCGGCAAACGACATGAAGCTCAGTGCGCGGAACGCTTCAGGATTGCGGTCGCTCCATGTGGCGTTGATGATGGTGTAGCGCTTGGGCAGGTCGCTGTAGTGATAGCCGAATTTCTTAGCGGCATTCCAGTCGATGTAGTGTTCTTTCTTTGATTGCCTAATGGGTATTTGGCTGGGTGGAATGCCCGAAAACACTTTTGCCATACATTCCACAATGTCCGACACTTTTTGGTCTTCCGAGGCAAAATATCCGCCGATGTAGTCCGATTCGAGAGCGCCGAAACCGCGCGACACGCCCGTAATCATAGGGCGATAGTTTGAGAAGCGCGCCAGCTGAATCCACGAGCCGTCGTATTTCATTTGCAGATAGATGAGGTCCTTGAAGCGGCGCAAGGTGAACACCACATTGTCGGCAGCCTTTTCGCCCAGCGGTGCTCCAACTTTGGTGTTGGTTGAAAGCATTCGCAGCGACATTGGCGTGATTGACAGCGAGTCGCGATAGGTCGACAGCAAATCGTTCACGCTGTATTTCCACCCTAAGTTGTTGATTATTTCGGGAGCGTGACGCAGCTGTTCGTTCATCATCTCGCGTGTTTTGCGGTCGATGAATGTCCAGTCGAGGATGGTGAATGTGTATCCCGAGCCTGTGAGCTCTTTGGCAACTTTTATGTTTTCCACCACGTCGCCGTAGTCGGTGCATCCGGTGATGTTGTTGTGCTTTTCCATCAATTTCATGTTAGGGAAATGCACGCCGCATATCAAGAACGGCACCTTGTAGGTGAGCGGGTCCTCGGTGCACAGCAGCGAGTAGTGGGCAGGGTCGCCCATGGCAATAATCATATCGATTTTCTGCCCGTTTCGACAGTTTCGTTTAATCAGCTTGTGGGCATATTCAATTTCGTGCTGCTCGTCGTAGATTTCGCAGTCGAGATATTCATACACTATTTCCACGTTGTCGAGGTGGTTTTTCTTCAGGTGTTTGTTGAACAATTCGTGGAAATTGACATGCTTATAACGTATTTCGGAATCGGACAGCACCAACAGCACACGCTTCTTGTCGTTTGGCTTGTGCGACGTAGATGAGCATCCTGCCAAGAATGCCGACAACAAGATTGAAACAAGTGCCAAGAGTGCTGTATATGCTGTTCTATTCATCTGCCTATTAATGTATTATAAGTTGAAAATGTATTTAAAGCCGATTTGCATGCGCCAGCAGTTGCTGGTGTTGCGAGTGATGTCGAAGGTGTGGTCCACCAATCGGGTGACGCCGTCGGAATCCTTGTAGTTAGCCAATCGGAATCGAGGCACGTTGTTGGCGTCGACGCGCTGTGCATCCACCACGAGCGGCTTGGCGGCAGCGGCGCTGACAAATTTCGAGCAACCCCACGAGTTGTTGAGCAGGTTGGCAAGGTTGGTGATGTCGAGGTTGAGCTGCAGGGTGTTGTAGGTCTTGCCCACTTTCACTTTGAATTCTTGCTCAAAGCGCAGGTTCACGCGGTTGAACCACGGGTTGAATGCGCCGAAAGCCTTGGCATATTCGCCTTTATGCTTTTTCAGATAAGGGTCTTGGTTGACAAACGCCCAGAAGGCGTCGCGCTGCTGGACGGCGGTGAATGTCACGCCGTTAACCGTATATTCCACAAAGGTGAGTTCGTTCTTGTTTGCAGGGATGTAGAGCAAGTCGTTGGCAACGCCGTCGTTGTTGAGGTCGCCGTTGTAGGTCACGCTATACGAGCCGTTTCGGCGGCCTTCGTAGAAGAGAGTTATGCGCGACTTCATCAGGTCGTTGGCATAGTTCACGGCATAGGAAGCCGAAGCGATGAGGCGGTGCGGAGTGTAGACGTATCGGGCATTCGACAGCTCTTGATAGTTGTAGCCGTCGACGGTAGGCAGGTTGGTCATTGCGCCGTCAATCTGGTTGCTCTGGTTGCTGTTGAGCGTTTTCGACAGGGTGTAGGTGTAAGCCGCCATGAGGTCGAGGTTCTTCACGGGCGACATGGTGAGTTTCGACACCACGGTGGCAGAATAGCCTTTGTGGGTGTTGGTCATCATGTAGGCATAGCCGTTTTCGGTGTGAATGCGCTTTTGGGTGTTTCCGGGATAGAAGATACGATTGTCCGGTCCGCTGAAGCGGTTGGCTTCCACTTTTGCGTGGTCGATGTTGGCATCGCGCACGGTGATGGCGTGAATATCCTTCACGAAAGTGCCTTCAACAGTGAGCAGGTTGCGGAATGGCAACGGCATTTTCCAGTCGGCGGCGAGAGTGGTTTTCCACACTTGCGGCATCTTGAAGTTGCGGTCGATGGTTACGATGTTCGACACGGCTCCGGGTTTGGTTGGGAACAGCGCCTTAAGGTTGTCGGGCAGGTTAGGCACCACCTCCTCGAACACCTGCTTGGGAGTGCGCACGCCGCCGGCAAGATATTGCATGAGTTGATGGTTGGCGTTGGTGATTCGCACCGTAGTCTGCAGCATGCCCGAACCTTCTTGCATCTTGCTGAGGAATATGAGCGGGAAACGGCTGGTGAACAAGCCTGTGCCGCCGCGCAGACGCACGCTGCCGTCGCTGGTGAGGTCGTAGTTGAAGCCCAGACGAGGCGAGAACAGCGGCAGCGCCTTAGGCCAATGGGCAGTGTTGAGCTTCACGCCGTTGAAGTCGAGTTGTGCCACTGAAGGGTTTTCGTAGCGGTCGTTGACGTACATCGGCACCTCCATGCGCAAGCCGTAGAGCAGGCGCAGGCGGTTGTTCACCGTCCATTCGTCCTGAGCGTATACCGACAGGCGGTTGAACGACACGTCGCTGAGTGCGCGTTCCTTGCCGGTGAGCGACCAGCACATGGCAAATGCCACCGGCGCCTTCTTTTGCAGGAAGTCGTCGTAAGAGGCGTAGCGATAATATCCGGCACCATATTTCATGTAGCAGTTCGATGCCGTTGTAGCCTCGAATTCGCCGCCGAAGGTGAGGAAGTGCTCGCCCAGCGAAAGGGTGATGTTGTCGGCAATGTTATAGCTTTTTTCGTTGACACCGTTTCGCCAAGCATGAATGTCGTAGCCGGCGCTCATATAGTTGTGGCTTTTGCCGTCGCCTTCATAAGGCTTCATGATTTCAATGGTTGGGAAATCGGCGTCGCAGTCGCGGTTGTTGG
>JBJECZ010000042.1:0-2581 GCA_051871555.1 Muribaculaceae bacterium
CGACACCTTCCCTGTCGAAGCCATCAAGCAGACCATAGCTGACGCAATCGACCGCTACGGCAGCCGCGTGTTTCAGTACGGCGCCACACAAGGTGTGCCCGAACTGCGCAAAGCGGTGGCTGAGCGTTATGGCGTTGACGAGGAACGCATTCTCATCTCCACCTCATCGCAACAAGGCATCGACGTGTGCACCCGTGTGCTCGTGAATCCCGGCGACGTCATTCTCACCTCGGCGCCATCCTATCTGGGTGCCATGCAGTCGTTCCACTCCTATCGCGCCACCATTTTGGGCGTGCAGCACCACCCCGACATCGATGTTTGGCGGCAGATGTATGTCGATGCAATAGAGATGTGCCGTGCTCAAGGCAAATGCATCAAGTTCCTCTATATGATTCCCGACTTCCAAAACCCGTCGGGCGAAACACTCACCCTCAACGAGCGTCGCGTGCTTGCCGAACTTGCCGAGCGCTACGATTTCCTCATCGTGGAGGACAGCCCCTACCGCGAACTGCGCTACGAGGGCGAACCGGTGCCAACACTCTATTCGCTTGCACCTGAGCGCGTGATTCATCTTGGCTCGTTCTCAAAAATCTTTGCTCCGGGCTTCCGTCTGGGCTGGATTATTGCCAACCCCGAGATAATCGACCGTATTTATGTGTGCAAGCAGTCGCTCGACCTTTGTGCGCCAATCCTCGACCAATACGTCGCAGCCGAGTTTCTCAGAAGCGGCAGGTTAGATGCAAATCTCAAGCATTCCATCGAGCTTTATCACCACAAACGCGACATAATGCTCAACCTTCTTGCAAAGCACATGCCCGAAGGTGTGACGTGGACCCACCCCGAAGGCGGCTTGTTCATCTTCCTGCGCCTGCCTGAATGGTTCGACACTGTAAAGCTCTACGACGTTGCACTCTCGCGAGGCGTGGCTTACGTTGCCGGCTCGTTCTTCTACCCCGACGGCAGCTGCCGCAACACCATGCGCATGAATTTCTCGTTCATGGCTGAGGAACGCATGCCTGCCGGTGTGGAGCTGCTTGCAAGCATTTTACGTGAAGAAATTGCCAAGCACAACTCCGACGACACACATTGAGCATCTCCCTTTAACAGGAATTGCACACATCGTGGCATTTTGTTTCATTTTATCGCTTTTTACGGCAAATAAGTTTACATTTACCATATTAGACAATAATTAAGCAATGTTTTATCACATTTTAATGTAAAAATATTTGCAGTTGTCATAATTGTGACGTAAATTTGCAGCGAACAAAGAACTAAATGATATGAGACATAATCTTCTAACAGTCATTAACATTATTATTGCGGTGCTAGTGGGTATCGTGGTCGTGGTTATGTGATTTGATGGAGGATGAGTTAAACATCGTTATGGTTAGAAAATATTAAATACGAACATATTTAGACCTTTCCTCCATCGAAAAGATTAAGGAAAGGTTTTTTATTTAACAAAAAAGAGTTATGAGCAAACCTTTGAGAAGTGAAGTGACAATGAGCGGCCGACGCATGGCAGGCGCACGAGCACTTTGGATAGCAAACGGAATGAAAAAAGAGCAAATGGGCAAACCCATCATTGCCATTGTTAATTCGTTCACACAATTTGTTCCCGGGCACACTCACCTGCACGAAATCGGACAAATAGTTAAGGCTGAAATCGAGCGTCTGGGTTGCTATGCGGCTGAATTCAACACCATAGCAATCGACGACGGAATTGCCATGGGTCACGACGGCATGCTTTATTCGCTGCCTTCGCGCGACCTTATTGCCGACAGCGTTGAGTATATGGTGAACGCTCACCGCGCCGACGCAATGATTTGCATTAGCAACTGCGACAAAATCACTCCGGGCATGCTCATGGCATCGATGCGATTAAACATCCCCACTATCTTTTGCTCAGGCGGCCCTATGGAAGCCGGCCATCTTGGCAACCGCGCCCTTGACCTCATCGACGTGATGATTGACTCTGCCGACAGCTCGGTTGACGACGACACCGTGGCTAAGGTTGAAGAATTCGGCTGCCCTACTTGCGGCTCATGCTCAGGCATGTTCACAGCCAACTCAATGAACTGCCTCAACGAAGCCATTGGCATGGCATTGCCGGGCAACGGCACAATTCTTTCAACACACACCAATCGCGTTGAACTCTTCAAACGTGCCGCACAACAAATTGTGAAAAACGCCTACGCCTACTATCGCGACGACGACGACAGCGTGCTGCCTCGCAGCATAGCCACCCGCGAAGCAATGCTCAACGCCATGACTCTCGACATTGCAATGGGCGGCAGCACCAACACCGTGCTTCACCTTCTTGCTATAGCCAACGAAGCCGGAGCAAACTTCACGATGAAGGACATCGACATGCTTTCGCGCAAAACTCCGGTGCTCTGCAAAGTGGCTCCTAACTCAAAAATATATCACGTTGAGGACGTCAATCGTGCCGGTGGCATCATGTCAATAATGGGCATCCTTGCCAAACAAGGGCTTGTTGACACCAACGTGAAGCGCGTTGACGGGCTCACTCTGGGTCAAGCCATCGACAGCTATTCAATTGAAGGCAGCAACTTCAGCA
>JBJECZ010000043.1:0-9964 GCA_051871555.1 Muribaculaceae bacterium
CTTGGAAGTACACCGATGCTGAAGGCGACGCTCTTGCTGCTCGCTTGCAAGCTGCTGAAGCTAAGATTGCTGACCTCGAAAAGCAACTTCGCGACTGCCTCAACCGCAAGCCTGAAGTGATTGAAAAGGATGATGCTCCTTTGGCAACTATCTACTACCCAATTGGCAAGTCTACCATTACAGGTGTTAACACCAAGATTGTAAACGCTGTTGCTGAGGTTATGAAGCAAAGCGACAAGAATTATGTCCTCACTGGCTGGGCTGACAACTACACCGGTACTGACAAGATTAACGCTAAGCTCCGCAAGGACCGTGTGAATGGTGTAAAGAAAGCACTGGTTCGCAAGGGTGTTGCTGCCGACCGTCTCGATGCTCAAATCAACGATGGCAACCTCACTAACTTTGGTGCTAAGTGTGCTTCACTCGACCGTGCCGTAACAATCAACGAAGCTAAGTAATCACACACGATTATTTTGTCGGAATAATTGAAAAGCAAAACGCTTGAGTGTATGCCACATGGCACATACTCAGGCGTTATTATCCTTTTCAGGATTGTCCTACCGATTGAAAATATGCCAATTTGGTGAATTCAAAACGATAATAATAAAAATAAAAGAGATAACATGAAACGAATTACTTTACTTGCTACTTTCCTGCTCGCCGCAATGAGTTTTGCAGTTAGCGCTCAGGAGGTGACTTATGTTGAGGACCCTTCTCAAGGTTTGCTCATCAACAAGGCCCCAAATAACTGGTTCCTTAATGTTGAGGCTGGTGCCAACTTGTTTATGAGCCCTAACGACACTCATGTCGATAAGTTTACTAATCGCATCGGCGGCTCGTTCGACATTTCGTTAGGTAAATGGATTTCGCCTGTATTCGGTCTTCGTGCCGGCGTTGCATCGTTCCTCGCAAAGGGTGCCTGCGATGGCTACTATCACGACCGTGGCGACATGGCTATTCGTCCTGACCTTGGCTATGCCGAGAATGGCTATTATGCCCAAAAGGCATGGTTTGTAGGTCCTAAGTTAGATGCAATGTTAAGCCTTACCAACTGGTGGTTGGGCTACAACCCTGGTCGTGTTTACAACGCAGTGTTCTATCTTGGTACATCGGTTTATTTCCCATTCGCAAAGGGTGGTGCTAACCATAATATGTATGCCGACAAGGTTAACCCATCGATTGACAAAGACGCTAAGTGGGCATTCGCCAACTCTCGCGACATTGACGTTCACCTGGGTTTGTTGAACAAGTTTGCTGTTTCGAAGCGCGTTGACATTCTTGTTGATGTTCGTTTCGACTATCTGCAGGAAAACTTCGACGACATTGTGGACACTCGTAACTGTAACCTCAACCTTCTTGTTGGTATCGGCTACAACTTCGGCAAGACCACTTGGAATGGCCCGATGACAGCTGTTTGCCCAACTTGGAAGTACACCGATGCTGAAGGCGACGCTCTTGCTGCTCGCTTGCAAGCTGCCGAGGCTAAGATTGCTGACCTTGAAAAGCAACTTCGTGACTGCTTGAACCGCAAGCCTGAAGTGATTGAAAAGGACGACAATGCTCCATTGGCAACTGTATATTTCCCGATTGGCAAGACTGCCATCACCGGCGTTCAAGGCAAGGTGGTGAATGCTGTTGCTGAGGTTATGAAGCAAACCGACAAGGAATACCTCCTCACCGGTTGGGCTGACAACTACACTGGTAACGATAAGATTAACACTCGTCTCCGCAAGGGCCGTGTGGCTAACGTGAAGGCTGCTCTTGTACGCAAGGGTGTTGATGCAGGTCGCCTCGAAACTACAATCAACGATGGCAACCTCACCAACTTTGGTGCTAAGTGTGCTTCGCTCGACCGTGCAGTCACTGTACACGAAAAGAAGTGATTCTTAGATAATACTTCAATTTAACTCATATTCAACGCATCTGTGGCAATCGCCGCAGGTGCGTTGAACTTTTTTACTTTTTCGACAAATCGAACTTCATAAATGTCAATGACCTCTATGAATCGTGCGAACCATAAAAATTTTAATTCTATCATTGCTAATTTTTAGTGGTATTATATTATATGTAACTTTGTGAGGAATTAATTAGTTGAAAATTAAATAGAATATGAGAAAAGTAATTTTAATGTTGTGCTTGATGGCGGCGATGTGTGCCGGAAGTGCATTGGCACAGGGCAAGCATTTCGCGATTGAGTTTGGTGCGGGCATGAATTTCGGGCTCGCTGATTTGGGTAAGGACAAGTTTAGCGGGAACAAATCATCGGCTGACTTGTATGCCGAGTTGCGTTATCGCATCAAGCAGAGTCCGTTTGAAGTGGGATTGTATGTGGGTGAGAATTTGCTTTTGCGCGAATCGTTGAGGGGTAACAATTACGATTTCTTCTCGACAAACATTATGCTTACCAGCAATTACAACCATGTGTTGAACGACAAATTCACGTTGTTTGGCGGCGTTGGCGTTGGTATGTGCACAATCGACAGCAGTGCTGACATAGAATATGAGGGCAGCGACATGTTTTCGGAGGCTTATAGCGACAACGGCCCTTCGGGTAGTTTTGCGTTTATGCCGCGTGTGGGTGTTCAGTTCTGGAAGCTGAGGTTGACAATGGGCTATAAGTTCCAGGAGAAAGCCAATAGGCATGCGTTTGCAACGCTTGGCTTTTCGTTTAGGTTCTAAGACATAGATGATAGATAATGATAAGAAAAAAGGTGGACTCAAATGGGGTCCACCTTTTTCACTATTGCATTATGCCTAATTTACTTAGTCTTTTTTGCAGCCGGTTTTTTTGCCTTTGGGGCAGCTTCTTCGGCTTTCTCGGCAGGAGCAGCTTTTTTAGGAGCAGCCTTCTTTGCCGGTGCTTTCTTGGCTGGAGCCTTTTCTTCGAGAGGCTTTTCGTCGTCCTTGATGATGTTGTTGCGCATCAGGGTCACTTCGCGGTTAAGCTCGCTGATTTCGTTTGCTTGGTTGCGGATGGTGGTGAGCAGCGCGTTCAATTCTTCGTTTTCGATTGAGAGCGGGTATTGCTCTTCAACGCGAACGATGAAGTCCGACAACACATTCATGTAGTTTGTGAAGCCTTCGTAAGGAGTGCTGTAAGGGCTGAAAGCATAGGTTCCAGAGGTGTTCATATAATAGAAGTGGTCGCTTGATTGCAGGCGCATGAAATCCACCTTGATGCTGCGTTCTTCGCAGAGGGCAACGCGTTCAGCAACCGAGAACAGCTTGTTGAGGGCTTCTTGTTGCAACAGATTGCCTTGCCAAGCGCTTGCGTCGCGAGCTTCTCCCGACCAAGTCATTGGGAATGGCACAGAGAGTTGCGAAACCGGTTTCAAGCGTGAGATTGCTTCGCTTGGAGTCCAGAACTCGATGTTGCGTTCGGCAGCGAACTTAGGCAATGCTCTGAAGAAATCGAAGATACCGCTTTCGCGTGGCATCATTTCGCCGAAGGTTTCGTAGTTCATGCAGATGTTGATGAGTTGCTCTTCTTGTGGAAGGTCGGCAATCCAGTTCATGTATTTGTCTGCAGTGAGTGGATAAGATTCCCAGTCGGTGTTGTTGAAGCGAACAGTGATGTCCTCGGTGAGCTTGCTGTTGCGCAGAAGCAGTTTCAGCTTAGGAGCAGATGCCGAAGCGTAGAGGTAGTTAGGCGACTTCCAGCCAAGGATGTGCTTAGCGCCTTCGGTTACCATACCCTTCATGCCAAGTCCTGCTACCCAAGTAGCGATTTCATCGTCGTAGAGCAATTCGGTGTTGCGGAACACTTTTGGTTTTTGACCGAAAAGCTGATAAATCATTGAATCGTGCATTTCAACTTGACGGCGGAATTCCTCGATGTCGCGCAACGAAGCGAGCGAGTGAGAGAATGTTTCCGACAGGAATTCAACGCATCCGGTGGCAACGAGTTCTTTCATCTTGTCGATGAATTCAGGAACGTATTGCTGCAATTGCTCAATGGCAGTGCCGCTGATTGAGAATGCCACTTTAAACTTCTTTCCGTTCTCCTTGATAAGGTCGAGGAGCATGTCGGTAGCAGGGATGTAGGAATTACGTGCTACGCGGGTGATTATATCGTCGTTGGCGAAATCGTCGTAGTAGTAGTGGTCGTTACCGATTTCGAAGAAACGATATTTTTTCAGACGGAATGGCTGATGTATGTGAAAATAAAAACAAATTGCTTTCATTGTAGTGTTAATGTTTAAGTTGTGTTATTAATGGATGATTAACGATTGACTAAGCGCTTGTAGATGTTGATTACCTTTGTTCCGGCTTTTTTCCAGACTATGCCAGCCACTTCGTCGAGTCCGTTTTCGTGAAGTTGCTGCGACATAGAGGGGTAGGAGATAATTGAATAGATGGCGTTAGCCATTTCGTTTACGTCCCAATAATCAACCTTAATTACATTGTCAAGGATTTCGGCGCAGCCCGATTGCTTTGAGATGATTGAAGGCACACCCATTTGCATGGCTTCGAGTGGTGCGATACCAAAAGGCTCGCTCACCGAAGGCATGATGAACACGTCGCTGTTTTTATACATCTCATACACCTCTTTGCCGCGAAGGAATCCGATGAAGTGGAAACGGTCGGATATGCCGCGGCGGGCTGCCAGACGAATCATCTTTTCCATCATGTCGCCACCGCCAGCCATCACAAATCGCACGTTGTGTACTTTTTTGAGCACCATTGCGGCAGCTTCAACAAAGTATTCAGGACCTTTCTGCATGGTGATGCGGCCCAAGAATGTTACGATTTTTTCTTTGCGCGGAGTTTTTTCGATTTTCAGGTAGTCGTCGGGCAGAGGTTCGACAGCGTTGTGCACTGTGGTCACCTTGTCGGGCGAGATGCCGTATTTCTCGATAACTGTGCGTCGAGTGAGGTTGCTCACGGTGATGATGTGGTCAGCCTGATTCATGCCGTCTTTCTCGATTCCGAACACAACGGGGTTCACGTTGCCGCGGCTACGGTCGTAGTCGGTGGCATGCACGTGAATCACCAGAGGCTTGCCGCTAACTTGCTTGGCGTGGATGCCGGCAGGATAGGTGAGCCAGTCGTGCGAGTGGATTACGTCGAATTGGGCAGTGCGAGCAATAACGCCGGCAACAATCGAATAGTTGTTGATTTCCTCCATGAGGTTCTGAGGATACTTTCCTGAGAACTCAATGCATCCGAGGTCGTTTACGTTCAGATAGTTGAAGTCGGCATATATGTGGTCGCGAAGGTCAAAATAGGTTTGTGGGTCCATTACGTTGCCTTGACGTTGCTGAACGTAGTCCCAGCTGACGTCGCGCCAAGCAACTGGGGTGTTGCTGGCACCAATTATTTTGGCGAATGTCTTTTCTTCATCGCCCATAGGACGAGGGATGACGAATGTGATGTCCATATCGCCATTTTGGTAGATTCCTTTGGTCAAGCCGTAGCTGGCGGTGCCAAGTCCACCGAGGATATGAGGTGGGAATTCCCAACCGAACATTAATGCTTTCATACCGTATATAAGTAATGTAGTTTCATGGATTCGTCGTCGATGTTCTTAATCATGCGCAGCACTCGCAGCACGCCGCTGACGTTTGCGGCAAAGCTCACAGCACCGCGGCCTATGTAAGGCGGGTTGCCGTCGTAGAGTTCCGAAAGCGAACCAATACAGCCTTGGCTCATTTCGTCTTCGTAGCCAATCATTTGGCGTTCAATGAACGACAGACCGCTCAAGCCGAACACTTTAATGTAGGCATCGGCATAGAATCCGATGAGCCATGGGCGCGCGCTGCCTTGGTAGTAGGCTTCTTCGCGTTCTTGCGGGTTGCCAAGATACCATGGCTTATAGCCGTAGCTGTTAGGGCTGAGTGTGCGCAAGCCTTTGGGCGTGAGCAATTCGCGCGTAACGAAGTCGAGCACGCTCTTGCGTTGGCGACGGTCGAGTGGCGAATAGTCGAGTCCGGCAGCGATAATCATGTTTGGACGTACGCTTGGGTCGGAATAATATCCGTCGACATAGTCGTAGAGGTAGCCCGAGTCGTTGAGGAATGTTGCGATGAACGAAGCCTTAATTTTGTCGGTGAGTTCTTCCCAGGTTTTCACGTCGTCAACCGAGGCAACGTCGTCGGCAAACAGGTTTTGAGCGAATCGCAGGGCATTATACCACAGGGCGTTGAATTCAACCACGAATCCCGAGCGCGGAATGATTGGAGTGCCGTCGGGGCGCGAAGCATCCATCCAAGTCATAGGCTTCTTGGTGCCGTCGGTGGTTACGAGACCGTTTTCGGCAACCTTGAGGTTAGGATGCTTTTGGTCGATGATGAAGCGCAAGATGTCCTTCACCAGTTTGCCGTAGCGCTTTGCAGCTTCTTGCGAGCCAGCGTCCTTGGCATATTGTTGCACGTCCCAAATTGCCCATAATGGCACGTCTGGCAAGTCGAGGCCGTCGAGGGTCTTGTCGATTTCGCCGGTTTCGATGAATGCGGTGAGCGCCTTTTGGGCTGTGTCCATAATGCCTTCGAAATCAGGACGGTGGTGCACCGAGATAGTGGCGCCTGGCAGCGCGATGAATTCGTCGCGGGCGCGAGTCTTGAACCATGGGTAACCTGCCAAGATGTAACGGCTGCCGTCGGGCTTGGTTACATAGAATTGCTTAGCGCAGTTCTTCATACAGTTGTAGAAGCTGGTTCGCGGCGTGCGGGTCTTGATTTCGTCCTCATACATTTTGTTGAGTTGACGAGTGTTCACCTTTTCGGTGCCGGCAGAGAAGATTATGCTTTCGCCTTTCTTGATTTTCAGTTGGAAATAGCCAGGCACATAAAGGTCTTCGGTGTACGGGATTCCGCGTTCGCGGTCTTTGGTGTACTCGATTCCTTTATACCAGTTTGGCTCATACACGAATTCCGGTTTCTTGCTAAGTTGCATGAAAAGTGTAGGGTAGCCCTCGTACATGCAGGTAGAAATTCCGTTAGGCACTTCTTGATATTCGGTGCTTGCCACGCTGTTTGCCATGCAAAGGCTGTTTGCATCGCGGAAAGCGAGGAACGGACGGAACTGCAAGGTTGTTTCGGAGTGTGCGTCGACCAGGGTGTAACGAATGAGGATTCGATTTTCATGCGAGATGAAAATCTTCTCTTTGGTTAGAATCACGCCACCCACGCGGTAGGTGGTTGTTGGCACTCTTTCGCAATCGTATTCGCGAATGTATTTGTGCCCGTTTGGGCTGTACACATTTCCATTGTACTGGTGGATTCCGAGGTTAAACGGGGCACCGTGCTGAATCACTGTTTCGTCGAGCGTTGAAAGGAGCACGTGGTTATCGTCGTTTAGCTCTGGAATGGGTATTACAAGCAAGCCGTGTTGCTTGCGAGTGTTACATCCCACCAAAGTTGTACAATGATATGCACCTGACTGATTGGTGCGGAGCATTTCTTTAGGCAAAGATTGGTCCAGGTTAATCATCAGGCTTTTATCAAACTTTAAATAACTCATAAGAGCGTGTTTTTTGGTTGTAAAGAATGTAGTTAATTTTTCGCGGTTAAGCTTAAAGCGAATTTACGGATAAATTTTAGGATATGCAACAAAATATTGACTTTTTGTGCCAAATGTTTAAAAATTGTCGGATATGTGATAAAAAGTTAGATTTCAAGCTCGGCGCGGATGGCATTAATGAAGTCGTAGAAGCCATTTTCGATAGGTTCGAGCAGCGAACGGGTGGAGGTGGTGGGTGTGAATACTTTGATGCCTGCTTTGTGGCACTTGATGTTGAGGTTGGCATCCATCATGCGTGGTTCGCCATCGATGTGCATCACGGCGGCTTTGGGGCGGAAGATGGATAGCTCTTTGGTGCGGAAGCAGTGTATGTTGGTGTTTTTGTCGATTTGCTTGGTGAATAGCTGCAGTCCGATAAGCGGGGTTTCGATTGGCTTAAACGGGTGAATCACGGTGACGTCAATCATGCCGTCCTGCATGCTGGCTTTGGGTGCTATGAAGGCGTTGTTGCCATATTGCGAAGCGTTGCCGCAAGCAATCACAAAGGCGTGTTCGGTGGTTTCGCTTTCGGGTGTTTTAATCACATATTCCTCGCTGCGATAGGTGAGATATTCGAGGATGGCATTTTTTGCATAGCTCAGCGGTCCGCGTTTTTTGGCTTGCGAAAACTTTTCGCTCACAACGGCGTCGAATCCCACGCCGCAAGTGCAAAAGAACGGCACGTCGTTCACCGTGCAGTAATCGAGGTTTTCGATGTGGTTGTCGTTGATTAATTTCAGCGCACGTTCGGGCACGATGGGTATTGTGAGGTGACGTGCAAGCCCGTTCCCGGAGCCGCAGGGCACGATGCCAAGTGCCACGTCGGAGTTGATTAGTGCCGAGGCGGTTTCGTTGATGGTGCCGTCGCCGCCAATTGCAATCACGCCATAGAAACCTTGCTCAATTGCCGCCTTGGCTAATTGAGTGGCATGCCCCGGACCTTGAGTGAATCGCACCACATGCTCATACTGGGCTTTGTCGATGCTTTTGTCGACAATTTCCGGCATATAGTCGCGGTGGGCGGAACCTGAAATGGGGTTTATGATAACTAAAAGTTTCTTCTTGCCTGTTTCCATAAGTGTGTATTGTAACTGCAAATCTACAAAAAAAATACTAAATGCTATCGAATATGAGAGAATTTGACTAATTTTATGGAATAATAAACTAAGAAGATATTTTTAAAGATTTAAAGATGAAAAGCAAGGTAACATTGGTGCTCACTAATATCATTATGTTGGCACTGGGCATTGTGCTCGTTTTGTTTTGCGACGATGCGCGTATGGCAGAATTGATAGCCATAGCGTTTGGTGTGCTGTTTTTGGCACCGTCGCTGTTTTCGTTGATAATGCTGTTTTTTGTGAATGTTTCGCCCGACGATTCGCGTTACAATCCTCGCTACAATCTGTTGCCGGTGATTGGCGGTTTGAGCTTTGGCGTTGTGATAGTGCTTAAAGCTGCATTGTTTGTGCCGTTGCTGAAGTATTTGTTTGCTGTGCTGCTTATTGTAGGCGGATTGTATTATGTGTTCTATCTGGCATTTGCACGCGGCAGGGTGATTGTGCCAAGCTGGTATTATGTGCTGCCGTGTGCGGTGACTGTTTCGGGCCTCGTGGCGCTTGTGCTGCCCATCAGCAGCCAGACCATTGTGTTTGTCACCACAGGCATCTCGCTCATGGCGCTTGTGCTGATGAGTGTGCTGCTGGCTTTTGCCGAGCGCGCGGCTGCTAAGATGCGTGCTGAGGAAGCTGCCCAAAGCTGCTGCATCGACAACCGATGTATCAGCCATTCAGGTGAGCGACGACCAGCAATAGGCGCGTGGTGCACCGGCATTGATGTGAACATAATAAAAAAGCGTTCTCCAATAGTGGAAAACGCTTTTTTATTTCGTTAATCAAAAAATAAAGGTGCTCCGCGCAGAATTACTTTTTCTTGCGGTTGCCGTAGCGGCTCATGAACTTATCAACGCGACCAGCAGTGTCGACAAGTTTTTGCTTGCCTGTGAAGAATGGGTGTGAAGAACTTGTGATTTCGAGCTTAACCAATGGGTAAGTTACACCGTCGATTTCGATAGTCTCTTTAGAGGCTACGGTTGAACGTGTGATGAAAGTTTCTTCGTTCGACATATCTTTGAACACCACTTCGCGGTAGTTCTCTGGATGAATACCTTTTTTCATTTTTTTATTGTTGTTTAATTTATTAATCAAAAAAATTAGCGTTTGGTAGGACGCTTCATTCGTAATGGCGTGCAAATTTACTAACAATTTTGCTAATAACAAAATATTTTGGCTAAAAGCAAAGCCGTTAGCCAAAATATTTGTTGTGATAGATGCATTTGCCGCCGTGTTGCGTTCGGTTTGCGGCGTACGTTGCTACGGGGCAAATGGGTTAGTTACTTCTTGAATTCGATGAGCGGTTGGTTTGCAGAAATAACGTCGCCTTCGTTCACGAGCACCTTCTTGACGAT
>JBJECZ010000044.1:0-9954 GCA_051871555.1 Muribaculaceae bacterium
TCAAGAAGCTCCAACAGCCTCAATAATTCCTTTATCAATTTTAGTTCATTATCTCCACGCAATTTACTGAAAAAAGATGACGAGTTCTGCAATTGAGATAACCTATTGTACAGTAGATCTTGCATTTTATCAACCGACTTGAATCTCTTTAAAACACAACCAGCAACGCGAAATTGGTCACCCAGTCCTCTGCAACAGGCTTCTATTTCCGCTTTTTCTTTAAGTCTATATAGCATTTCAATATGGCCTCTACATCTTTCCTCCTCAAGTTGCAATTGTTCCAATTTTGATATGGCAATTTTTTCTTCAAATAACGGACCAAGAGGTGTAGATTCGTAAGAAAACTCGGATTTGTAATTGTTGGAATAACTGAAAGAAGTATCTCCGCCTGCAGTTGGTTTCGAGATAATTCTTATTATGTCACCCTCGACAAATCCCAACTGAGCAAACGTGAGGCATAATTCATCACTGCCAATAATTCCATTATTTTTATTGACGATTGCATAAGTTGCTATCGCTTCAGACGGCAGCAATCTCTGACTTATCATAACGTCAATCAATTGACGTGGTGTATACTGTTTCAAATCGACATCTTCAATTTCAAATTCTTCACCTGTGTATTCAATCTTTATTGTTAATTTTGCCATATTTAAATATAAAACTATCTTTCAGCAAACCGTATTTTCTGTTTTCCTGCGGGATGGGGGTTACTTCTTCACAATCTCATAGCCGAGTTTTTTCACCAGCTTTAGTGTTTGCATCGCCATTTCGCGGTCGTAGAGTTTTTCGCTTTCAGGCAGATTGCAATATGGTATCATGTCGGGCGTCTCTTTCTTCTTGTCATTACGCTCCGGGCCGTACGTCCAGCCTTGGTCTTTGCGGTTCTTTGCCCATATTTCGTGAGCATTCTCGGCTATGGCTTCCCTGAGTTCTGCGAGTTCGTCAGGGAGTTCTACGTCGTCGAGGGCGATTGGCGACGGTTCGTAGACAAACTTGTCGGTGGTGTTAATTACCACAAGATAGTGGTTCGACTGCCGCCATGCTTCTGCGAATGATGCAATTGAGTAGGTTGTCAGTTCTTCGTCGGTATTCGGATTGAAAAGGATTATCTCATTTGTCTCAATAGATATCGAACTGATGGCCACGGCATGATTTGGATGTTTGTTCTCCAACGGCAAAGTATTACCCAAAACAGAGTCGTCAACCACGGCTATGAGCTGGTTGCCGGCTGAGAGCAAACGGTCGATTTCATCTATCGACGAATTGTAGCGACGGCTCACCGATAGGTTGTTTTTCTCCAACAGTCTGCCTATATTATACAATGGCATTCCTTTTTCTCTGAGCCAACAATTCTTGTAAGCGGTGTCGAGAAGACTTTTGTGCGTGGTCTCAACGCCAAACTGATGAAGCACAAATTCCTCGCACTCTATGTCGCAAAGGTAGTTTTCTTTCTTTTTTGCTGCTATGGCAGTCATTGGAATGATGGTTGGCGCCACGGTCATTGCCATATCCTCGTCCACCTCACTTGCAATGCGTATGATTTCTTGCAGTTCCTCGTCCTGCTCAGCTGCTTTCAGCACTCGCATGGTGTCCATCGCATTGGTGTTGCCATCGAGGAATGCCGCCAATAGCTCGTTAGAAATATAATTATCTTTGTTCATATTGTCGTTTGTCTTTAAGTGCAACATCTGCAAAAGCTGCCATGGCTCTGCGTTTTATGTTATATAGATTGCCAACAGTAACCGACAATGCCTTAGCAACAGCTTCGGGTTCCATATCGTCAATCACCAACATGCGTATCACTTTGGCATAACGCTGATTTCTCATTTGATTAAGTAGGGCATCAACGTCAATCTTTGCCTGTAACGCTTCCGCACTGGCTGAACTATTGTCCCCATTATCAAGATGCTCAACGCTCTCGTCATCTATCACTTTATCATCAATCTTCAGTTTCAAACAGAAACGAATGGTTGTTGTCTTCAGCCACTGACGGAACGTGCTTTCAAATTTAAACAGCCTCAATCTGCGGGCATCATTCTCCATCAGGTGAATGTATAACTCGCTGATAATTTCATCGTAATCCACTCTTTGTTTGCCAAAGACCCTGCGAATAACACTCAGCATCAACGGCCTACTATCCTTGTAAAAGAATTGAGCCGTCACCCGTGGGTCTCGTCTTATAAGACCATCTACTATCTCTTTATCGGTCATATTATTCCGTTATATAACAGGCAATCATCCTTGTTCTATCATGCCTTCTTCAATTTTCTCCATAAAATCGCTCGGTATGTAGGCTGTAAGCACATATCCAATGCCGTTTAACTCCACCGCAATGCGTTGTTGCCCGGCTGCCCTGACAACCTGCCCTACAACTCCCTTGAAGTCGCCGCATACCACGCGAAAATAGTCTCCGCTCTTGAAATGACAGCGGTCCTTCGACGCAGCCATGATGTGCTCATTCTTTGTTTCCACAACGTCAATGAACGATTTCATTCTGTCGTCGGGGATAGTGACAGGCGGGTTAAATTGGGTTTCTGCTTCAACAGGTCGAGTCCTGTCGGTATAATATTTCAGAAACCTTGCGGTCTTTGCCGGCTGCTTGACAAAGTCGTGAGTCCGCTCACGGGTCATATAAGCAAATACAAGCCCGGGGATGAGAGGCTCTTTGTGCAGCCTCTTCTTCCCTGATATTTCCACTTTCTGATAACGATTCGGAATATAATACAATACATCCGCTTTTTTGAATGCCTCAACTACTTCTTTGGTGTGTCCGTACATTACTCGAAGCACAAACCATTCGTGGTTTGGCTTAGGGACAAAGTCCGAGGTGACCCCTGTGTGGGAGTTCTCTGCCGGCAGGCTTTGAACTTCGGGGGAGACGCAGGAGGCAAATCCGGCGTGAGAGGGTTCTTTCCCGCCTCTTCGGGTGTTCACATTAGGCAATGTGTCCATCTTGTGCATATCATTTCACACACATTAGTCGCACAACCTTTCCAAACTCAATGCTCGACTCACGTAGTATTAACGACTGAACCATATTTGCCTCGGCAAATATTGCTCTGTCAGATATTATGAGAAAACTCGTTTATTTTTGTGCAACAATTAAGCTAAAGGTTTATGTTAGTCCAAAAGCAAAGATACAAATAAATATTGTATTGAGGCGACAAAATGCACGAATTTATTAACAAATCGATTACACTCCGATTGCCAATCGGGGTTTAGGGGCGGCGGAGGATGGCGGTGAAGGTGCGGCCGGAGGCGATGCCGAGGCGGCGTGCCGAGAAGTAGCGCTCGGGGTGGCAGCGTGTGCAGTTGCCGCTGAGGGCTATGTGGCTGGGCTCGATGCCGCTTTGCTGCAGCACCAGTGCATTGGCTTGCTGCAGCGAGATGTGTGCCTTGCCGGTGGTGGCGTTGCGGCGCATTATCTGCTCTATGTCGAAGCCGCATTCAATGAAGTGTTGCACCACTTCGTCGCCCACCTCAAAGCAATCCTGACAAATCGATGCTCCGATGGCAGCGTGAATGTTGGCTACGCTGGCGCCTTGCTGCACCATGGCAGCCACGGTGGCGGCGGCGATGCGATGGGCGGTGCCTTTCCATCCGGCATGGGAGGCGGCAATCACGCCGTTCACTTCGTCGGCGAGCACGATGGGCACGCAGTCGGCAGTGTTCACGCCTATTGCCACGCCGCTCAAGGTGGTGACAATGGCATCTTTTTCATTGAGCAATGCTTCGCGTTCGGCATCAGTAAGCGCGAAATAGCCTTCGCCCACCACCGCCACATCTGCAGTGTGCGTTTGTCGCGGCATAATCAGGCGTTGCGGCTCGATGCCCAGGTGCTGGCACAGCTGGCGGCGGCATGCCTCAACATGCTGGGCAGCGTCGCCAGTGTAGTTACACAGATTCATTTGGCTATACGGGTTAGAGGCATCCACCTCGCCGCGGAGCGTGGTGAATGCCTCTATGCTTGTGAGTGGGGTGTCGAAATTCAGGGTTTCAATCCTCATCTTCATATTTTTCGGGCCAATATTCGTCGTCCCATTCCAGTTCTACGTCTTCGTCGTCGACAGGCATGTCGTCGGTTTCAATCACAAACTCGTCTTCCTCCTTCACGCGGTGGCTGGTGTCGAGGTCGCGGTGAGTGAGTGTTTCGGGTATGCGGTTGCGTTCGTCGTTGATTGTTCGCCAAAGCATATCCTTTAGTTCCACCAATCCCACACCGGCAACAGCCGAGATAAACACTGTTTCGATGCCTTCGGGCAATTCGTGACGCATCATTTCCATGAGTTCGTCGTCGAGCAAATCGCATTTGGTGACGGCAAGCACGCGAGGTTTGTCAACCAGGTCGGGGTTGAACTTCTCGAGTTCGTTGCACAGCACCTCGTAGTCGTGGCGAATGTCGGCAGTGTCGGCAGGAATCATAAACAGCAGCACCGCGTTGCGCTCGATGTGTCGCAGGAAGCGCAGACCCAGTCCGCGGCCTTCGTGAGCGCCCTCGATGATGCCGGGGATGTCAGCCATCACAAACGAGCGTGTGTCGCGATAGCTCACGATGCCCAGGTTAGGCTCGAGCGTGGTGAAGGGATAGTTGGCAATCTTGGGCTTTGCCTCCGAGATTGACGACAGCAAAGTTGATTTGCCGGCATTGGGGAATCCCACCAGACCCACGTCGGCAAGCAGCTTCAGTTCCATAATCACCTCGCACTCCTGACGAGGTTCGCCGGGTTGCGCATAGCGCGGAGTGCGGTTGGTGGGGCTTTTGAAATGCCAGTTGCCAAGGCCGCCGCGACCGCCTTTGAGCAGCACCACTTCCTGCCCGTCGTCGGTGACGTCGCAGATAAATTTCCCTGTCTCGGCATTGAACACGGCAGTTCCGCACGGCACCTCAATGATGCGGTCCTCGCCTGCCTTGCCAAAACTGCGGCACTCGCTGCCGGGCATGCCGTCGGTGGCAAACACATGGCGTTGATATTTGAGGTGAAGCAACGTCCACAGGTTGCGGTTGCCGCGCAAAATCACGCTGCCGCCATTGCCGCCGTCGCCGCCATCCGGACCGCCTTTTGGCACATATTTGGCACGATGAAGGTGTGCCGACCCTGCGCCGCCTTTTCCTGAACGGCACAATATTTTCACATAGTCAATAAAATTCGATTCTGCCATAAAAAAATTCTTAATCTTTAATAATGTTTTAGAGATGTTTTTTCGTCAAGGCTCATAAATTTTGCCTCAAAAAAATCTGTAAACAGCCGTTGCAAAAGCCATTTAGCTGCGCAGCGCACCTCTACCGATGCTTTCCACGCTCATTTTTCTAAATTATAAACTGATGAAGACTATGTAGTTTTTTTGATTATTATGCCGCAAAGTTACGAAAAAATAGTTGCCTATGCAAAACACCCTGATTTACACACCGTAAAAAAGGGCCACACTTCGCAGTGCAGCCCCCTCGCATTAATCATTAATTTAGTAATCACATTGATTACATTAGTAATCAATTTTTGTTAACTTTAATCTAGTAATCACTTTTTGTTAACTTTTACAGTGCAAATTGTATCGTTGTTGCAAGCAACGCGAATCACATAGGTGCCTTGTGCCCAGTTGGCTGGCATTACTATACATTCGCCTGCATTGGCGCGCTCGCTATGCGATGCCACTTGCTTGCCTTCTATATTAAACACATCCACTTTGTATTGTCCGTCGGCATCGACGCAAACAAACACGTTGTCGACCACCGGATTAGGGAATACCCTGACTTTTGAGTCGGTCACGTCGGTAATGCCGGTGTATAAACCTCCTTGCCAATTGGTTACATACACATATTTATATTCGGCATCGTCGGTGCCAATTCCGTTGTCGACGTGCAGCTTCACGGTGTAGATGTTCATCACGCCGCTTGCAGGTGCATCGTAAGTCACCTTTGCAAAGCCCTTCAAGCCGGTTTGCAAATCCTCTGACGAAGCGTTTTCCGTAGCAAAGAGCATCGGAGCCGATTCAACTTGCGCTGCTGTGAGCGCCTCAGCCGTTGCCGACGCTGCCCTGCCAAGCTCTGTTGAGCCAACAATTTCCGAGCCCGTTGCCGTCTCGTCAATAGTGTAGCTGCGGGCACCCACAACGGTGTAGGAAGGAGTGATGTTTACAGTCAAGCCGCCAACGCTAAAGTTAGGATAGCCAAGGCTTGTTACTGCACGCCCCAATTCAACCATTGTTTGTGTAGCACTATCATCTAAGTCGGTTGGCCAATAGTGGTGAATAAGCTTGGCATCGGAGTTCGTGCTGGCTTTGTTGGTGTAACCGCCCTCATAGGCAATCTCGCCGCCTACTTCAGCTGGTTCAAAATTCCAGAATCCCACCAAGCTGCTGCTAACAGCGCTCTCTGACGACGGGTCCTCAACCATTGTTGACGAAATAACATCTTCGCTCAAAGCAGTGTTAAACACGCAGAAGTTGTCGATGTCGGCATCGAAGCCCGCATAGGCGCCCTTGCCTGCCATACCGCCAATCGAGATGTAGTAATCTCCCTTAAAGTTATTCCAAGTGCCGCTACTCGAATTGGTGTACGACACTTTGCGTCCGTTGACGTAGAACGAGAACGTATCTTTTGAATGGTCGAATACGTATGCCACATGATACCATGAGTTCTTCTCAAACTTCACTTCATCGCCGGCTACATTAAACGCATAATTTGATTCACTGGAGCCATTCACTGTCACATTGCTGTAAGTGCCGTCGGTGTTGAGATCCGACCACATCCAGCCCCAAGCACGTGCTGGCCAAGTATCGGTTTGCGGAGCGCGGATGTTAAGCAACCACGACTTGGCATTGATGCTCTTGAGCTTTATCCAGAACGAAACAGTGAAGCTTTGGTTGGTAGCGGTCAAGCCCAAATCGCTGGCTTTCACACCAAGAGCCTGGTCGTCGAGTCCGGCTGCTGCCGAGAGTTTGCCGGTTGATTTGCTGTCGGCTTCGTAGTAAAGATAGAGAGGCTTCACTTGTCCATCGTTGGCTGTTGAAATCTTAATACCTGCACCGGCACCAGCTTCGGTGAACGATTTGCCTTCCTCAAGCACCTTCACGCCATCTTCAGTCACCAAAAGTATCTCGCGTGCAGGAGTCTTGCCGTCGCCCACCTTCAGAGTTGCAGCTTCTTCAGCCGAAATCTCGTGAACCAGAGTTCCTGCACCGTCGGTGTCGAGGGCTACAAGTTTTGTCAAGGTTGGATAACTAACATCCTTGTCATACACTTGCACAAACGCTTTGAGTGTTCTGCTTGTACCATTCTCTTTAACTATCAAATCGTAGAATCCCACAGGCAGGTTGTTGAGATTCACATCACTAATATTAGTTATAGCAGTGTTGGCTGTGGCTGTGAAACCGGTTGTGCCTTCGGCGGCGATGATAGTAGCCGTAGTGCCCACTTTGCCATTATACGGGCCAACCAACGTCCACGAAGTGGCAGCAGCGTGCTGCGGGTCGGAATACTTCACGGTGAACACCTCGCCATTGGTGATGTTGTTTGGCGACACTTCAATCTCATCGCTGATGACATAATCGGTATTAGATATGGCATTGTCGTAGCTAAGCTTCGATTCGTCGCCCCAAACGATTTCCGATTCCGTCACACCGTCAATGCCCACTGCCGACACGCCCAAGCGAATTGTGGCGTTGTCTTTCAGCTTATTTGCATCGTAAGGACAATTATAGAAAATGCCTGCCCATGATGTGGTTGAGCCCATGTGGGTGATTTGCTCGGTTCCGTCGCTGTATGTTATTTTCGCATAGATGTTGAACATCGACACGCCGTTGTCGATATTATATAGCTTTAATTCGTCTAAGTTATAGATGATTTTGCCGTCGATGCCCGACAACGAAAAGCTGAGTATTGTTGTACTTGCAATTGTAGGTGCAGGAACCTCGGCGTTGTAAGTGCCGCGCTTAATCGACAATTCACCCACATTCATGTCGAGATTCGACGCGCCTTCAAACTTCAGCGCTATGGCTGCAAGGTTCGAAATATTAGTGCCGACCGTGATTGTTTTTTCGGTCCAAAGACCACGGTCGCCAACGGCTCCGGCGTTAATAATTTCTTCTTCGTAGGCTGCACCCAATGTTTCGCTTCCATCACCGCTATTAGTGACAAGCATCAAATCAACATCGCTCACATCGCCCGAATTAATCTTGTAGCGGATAGTAATCACGTCACCCACATTCAAAACATAGTGGGTCTTGAACAAATTAAGATAGTTAGTAGCATTTGCTTCGGTGCTGCCTGTGATGCGCAACGACGAACCGCCGAACCATGCATCATTCCAGTCGAAAGCAGCCTTCATCGATGTTGTGGCTGTAGTGCCAAGCACTTTGTCGCTCGACCACCACCAGCGCCATGTGGGCAGATAGTCCTGAACGCCAATGTTATACCACTCACTTGAGTGTTGACGTTTTCCCTTATAGTTGAAGAACTTGCCGTTGCCAAGGTTGAAATATGTGATAAACGGCTCAGTTGACAAATCCCAGCAAAGGGTGCTTTGCGCAGCCACGAACTTCGACATTCCAAAGAATGTTTCGTTGAGGTCGTTGCTGAGCGATTCGTCGATGTCGATGTCGCTCAACGGCGAGCAGATGCCGCTGGCATCTTGTCCGGTGAACCAACGTTCAAGCAATTGCTGATATGTCAACTGCGATTTATATGGGTCGGAGCCATTGGTGTTGCGAGCTTCCCAGAACATATTGGTGTCGTGACCCGACCACAAACCAATCGATGCTTCTTGTGTCTGCAAATAAGTCCAACGTTGAAGTCCCGTACCGGAACCTGCTAAATGTGGTTCTTTGCCTTGAAGGTTGAAACCGGCATAGTTGTCATAAGGATTTCTTCCGTAATTTTTAGCATTTGTTGCAGAAGTTGGCAAATACAAGCCCTTACCATTATTACTATTATTATTCCAATTATAATTAAAGAAGAAAGAGCTTCGTTCAGCATTATTATTGGACGTATTCACAAAAAAGGCTGCTGTGGAAGATGTCAAACCATTATCAAATGACTGACCAGAATTAGTTACACCGTCATACCACAGGTTATCGGTGGCAACTGTAACTTTACCTTTTACAGGGTCTTTGATGCCGCTCCATTGACTGTTTATAGCCGCAGCAACCGCTTCATTTAAAGTTTGAGCATAAGTATTTAAGCTTGTACCACTCCACTCTGAGTTCCAACCTATGCCATCAATACCATGCTTAATTATAAAGGCAGTCGCACCTGAAGTGTTTTGAGACAAATTATATATTGTACCGCCCCAAGTATCATCCCCAGATGTATATGATGTACCCCAACTTGTAGACACATGTGTAGATACTGATACACCATTCTTATGAGCAACGTCGGCAAAATTACCCGGCATACACATAAAATATTCGCTCCACAATCCCCAATGCGAAATATATTGCCACATCGAGAACACTTCGCTGTTATAGATGCCGTTTGGCATAGCCATAAATGGCGACTGTGCCGCTGTTGCTCCATGGCCAAAACCAATTGGTGTCCACATTGCAATCTTGCGGCTCACATTGGCAGCCGCTGTGCCATCAGTCCAGTTCCACCAATTCACAAACGATTTGTTCACTTGCGTGCTCTTGTCGGTGAATCGGGCTTTAGGTTTCACTCGAGAAATAAAAAAATTCTCATCATCGTTTGTATACGAAGACACACGAAAATCATCGCCATAATTGCCATCTTTGCCGTAGCTAACATAGCCGTCCTTCATGTACTGCGCAGAAATACTCAGATAGCCCGACATAAGAAATGTCAAGCCGAGAGAAAGTAATTTTCTTCTCATATTGGATAACATCATTTTAGTAAAATAATTATCACTTAATCTTAATAATTCAATTATCAACACCTGTCGGTTTATGAGGAATAAATACTAATAATAATGTAAAGGCTAAACATCCTTTATTAATTTGCCC
>JBJECZ010000045.1:0-2525 GCA_051871555.1 Muribaculaceae bacterium
CTCCACCAGCGGTTATGCATGGTTTGCCATCTCCGATGGCACATCCTCGCTGCGGGCGCCCCTACAGCATCGCATCGCCCTACTACATAATACTTCGCTGCGGGCGCTGAGGGTATTGCTATACGCCCCCTACAAACCGGCAATCTGGGCATCTCTCGGCATCTATCACATCGCGCACAACCGCGCGAGCGGTTGCAATATCAATAACCCCTTGTTGACGGCGAGCGCAGCGAAGTCGGCTACATGGGGAAAGCCGAGAAACCTAAAGACAACAACCGTGGAGCGGTTGCAGATTCAGCAATAAAGGGAATTCGCGTCCTGTCCGGACGCCGATTTCGGGGGCGTTGGTGACCCGGGGTTGCGCTTCGCTTACCCCGGGCTAAGTGCCTCGCCTATGCTCGGCTTCACGCCTTTCAGGCGACATGGCATATGATATTCTCGAGAATGCAAAATTTTGATACGCCCCTACAAGTTAAGGCAAAAATCATATATAACCATCTGATTATCAGCGATATTAGCCGCGCTGCGCGGTTGCAGACACAATAAAATAAGGTGATTCAATATCGTTGATTTTGCCGTGTTAATCTTTCACGATATGCTCTTTGCGCTGACGGGCTACGGGCGTGTTGAGGCGTTCTTCGCGATACTTAGCCACGGTGCGGCGTTTTATTGGGTATCCCATTTCGTTCAGCTGGTCGGTGAGTTGCTGGTCGGTGAGCGGTTGCGACTTGTCCTCGTTGTCGATGAGCGTTTTCAGCGCCTTAATGATTTCGCGGGTCGACACCTCTTCCACGTCGTCGTCCGAGTCGCCTTTTTTCACCACCATGCCTTCGGTGAAGAAAAACTTGAATGGCTTGCAGCCGGCGCGAGTTTCGATGTACTTGCCTTTGGTGGCGCGGGAAATCACCGACACGTCGCTGCCCACAATCGGGGCAATGTCAGAGAGGGTTAGCGGACGCAGCTGAGCCTCGTCGAGGGTGATGAAATAGTCCTTTTGCTTGAGGGCGATGGCGCGCACCACACGCAGGAGCGTGTCCTGGCGAATCTTCAGCAGCGTAATCAGTTCTTCGGCGCGCGTCACATAGCTTCGCGTGAGTTTCTGCTGACTCTTCTCGCTCTTGGCGATGTTGCGTGGCAGGCGTGTTGCGCTGGCAACCTTGTAGCTCTCCGACACCTGTAGCTCGGGCAGGCGGTTGAGCGACGTGATTTCCAGTTCGTTCGATTCCTCGTTGTATTCTACGCGGAAGTCGGGGTTCACCGTTATGGCGTGCTGCACGGTGCGGTCGCTGGTGAATCCGGCTCCGGGATATGGGTTGAGGTGGCGAATGGTTTGCATCACACGTGCAAGGGTGGTGTCGTCGATGCGCAAGGCTCGTCGCAGGCGGTCGAAGTGGCGGTTGCCAATGTCGTCGATGTATCGGTCGACGGCTTTATAAGCCAGAGCGCTGATGGGGTCGGATGCGATGCGCGGGCGCAGCTGAACAAGCAGGCTTTCGCGCAGATTGGCAGAGCCGATGCCGGCAGGGTCGAGGGTTTTGATTATTTCAATCACCTCCTGCACCTGCTCCTCGCTCACGTCGATGCTTTCGCGCGAGAGTATGTCGTAGCTGATGTCGTAAGCCGAGCGGCTGAGATAGCCGTTGCCGTCGATGTTGCCAATCACATAGTCGCCAATCAGCCGCTGTTGAGGGGTTAGCTCAAGCTGGTTGAGCTGTTCGGTGAGGTGGTCGTAGAGGCTTTCTTCCTCCACCACTTCGGGCACATACACTTCGTCGTCGCTGCCGCGCTGGTTGCCTTGGCGGGTGAGGTAGGCTGGTGCGTCGTCGTCGTTGCGATAGTCGTTGCGTGGGTCGTAGTCGTTGTTGTCGTTGCCCTTTGCGCCGTCGTCGCCGAACGATTGCGGCTCGTCGCTTTTGTTGTGTTCCGGCTCCGTAGCCGACAGCTCGAGCGCCGGGTTTTTGTCGAGTTCGTCGTTGACATATTGCACAGCTTCTTCAAAGCTTTTTTCAAGCATTTGACCCACAAGAATGGTTGACGGCAACGCCACTTGACGCTGCGTCTGCTCCATTTTTTGTGTCTGCTCAAATCCTGTTTTTGCTGCCATAGACGTTTCCCTGTTAATCGATATTTTGTGTCAAAAAAAGCTGAACGTAACACGTCAAAAACCTGCGTTTTGCACCTGTTCAATTCATACCGCTGCAAAATCCGTGCCAAACGGTTGGAAAATCCGTGCCGGACGGCGCATTTCATTACTATTTCAAATTTATTAAAACTTTTTTAGTTGCGCAAGTGCCGTTGTGGTTTTTGTCGTGATGATTTGGTGATTGGTAGAGAAAACAAAAATGCATAGTTAAAGAATGTTAATAGATGGAAGATTCTACTTAATTTTTATTGCAAGTTGCAACAATCAAAGTAAATTTGCACTCAAATCAGATTGAAGATATATTACTGAATAATGTGTTGAGTGCTAAATAAATGACGTTCTAACCGCACTTTATATATAATGTTTTGCCCATGATTTGAGC
>JBJECZ010000046.1:0-9855 GCA_051871555.1 Muribaculaceae bacterium
CAACCTGCGGGGAGCGGATACCTCACTATCATTCGGCGTCGAAGATGTCGAACAAAGTTGTGCCACTTCGAGGCACATTATTATTGGAGCCACCTCTCCGCAGGCTTCGCCCTTGTGGGCTTGCCAGCGGTTAAGCATGGTCAAGCACCTTCGGCGCTTGTTGTACTTCCCCGTTATGTGCAATCTGTGTGAGACCCATGCGATACGCCCCGACAGGCAATTCATTGGTTATCAGCGATACTAATCGCAACACGGTTGCAGACCTGGCAGCGATGCCATACAGGCGATGTCTTTGTCAGCAGGGATAAGCACAAAAAAAGGACGACTTTCGTCGTCCTTGGTGACCCCCGAGGGATTCGAACCCTCGACCCACTGATTAAGAGTCAGTTGCTCTACCAGCTGAGCTAGGGAGTCATTTTGTATTCGCTTTGCGATTACGGATGCAAAGGTACGCATTATTTTTTAATTGACAATAGATTTTGCCGATTTTTTTTGAAAGAATGGCAAAAAATTGTGTTTTTAACCATTCTTGCCCTTTGCGGGGGCTGATGTGGAAAATCTGAAGCTGTGACGGAGGTGCGATGCCGGGGTTGAGGCGTTGCGCCGGGGTCGAGAGGGAGCCGAGTTGCACTATCAAAAACACATTCAAATTCGGGGCAATGTTTGCTACTCTGCAATAATGTTTGTAAATTTGCACTGCTCGTGCCCGGCATAGGGCATCTGCTGCCTCGGTAGTTCAACGGATAGAATGGAAGTTTCCTAAACTTTAGATAGGGGTTCGATTCCCCTCTGGGGTACAGGCGTGGCTGGCGACTGCTTTGGTTGCCAGTCTTTTTTTGTGCGTGGTGCAACGAGCGAGTGATTGTGATAAAATGCAATGAGCGCCGGCCCTGAGGGTCGACGCTCATTGTTATAATGTGTGTGCTAAGCCAAATTATTTGTTTTTCTTGGCAGCGCGGTTGGTCAGAGCAAATGCTGTAGGAGCAGCGATGAACAACGATGCGCAGGTACCGATGATTACGCCGAGCAACATTGCGAATACGAAGCTGCGGATTGATTCACCGCCGAGGATGAAGATAACCACAAGCACGAGCAATGTAGAAAGCGATGTCATCATTGTACGGGCAAGAGTGCTGTTGAGCGAGTTGTTGAATGTGGTCTTGCCGTCTTGCTTAGGATAGAGTGTGCGGTTTTCACGCACGCGGTCGAATACCACCACGGTGTCGTTCACCTGATAACCAATCACAGTCAGGATAGCGGCGATGAATGTCTGGTCGATTTCCATAGAGAATGGGAATACGCCGTACAAGCCGTAGATGCCGATGATGATGAATGCTGTGAAGGCAACGGCAGCCAAAGCACCAAGCGAGAATGCGATGTTGCGGAAGCGCAGCAAGATGTAGAGTGCCATGGCAATGAGTGAGAAGATTACAGCCCAAACGGCTTCGCGGGTCATGTCGCCTGCGATGCTTGGACCAACCTTTTCACTTTGCACAATGCCCACTTCTTCGTTGGCTTGGCTGAAGTCGGCTTCGCTCATTTCGCCGAGTTCGCTCTTGCAGCCCTTGTAGAGGATTGCAGCGATTTCGTCGTCGATGTTGGGGTCGTTCGATTCAATCTTGTAGTTGGTTGAAACGCGCACCTTGGTGTTGTTGTCGATGGTGATAACCTTCACGTTAGCATCGCCAAAGAGTGGTTGCAATTGTTCTTGCAATTGCACTGTGCTCACTTCTTTCGGGAATTGGATGACGTAGTTGCGACCACCCGAGAAGTCGATGCCGAGGCTAAGGCCACGAATAGCCAAGAGGATTGCAGCAACAAGCACGATTGCGCCAGCAGCGATGCCGCTCTTGCGACGGTTGCCCATAAAGTCGAAGTTTGTGCCTTGGAACCAGCGGCGCGAAACAGAAGTTGAGAAGGTCATGTTTTGGAACTTCTTCTTGCTGATGAGCCATTCCATCACGAGGCGTGTTGCAAACACAGCTGTGAAGAACGAGCAAGCGATACCGATGATGTAGGTGGTGGCGAAGCCCTTGATAGGACCTGAACCGTTGAAGAACAGGATGATACCGGTGATTACCGAAGTCAAGTTAGAGTCGAAGATTGCCGAGAAGGCGTTCTTGTAACCGTCGGCAACAGCAGCTTTCACGTTCTTGCCGGCACGAAGTTCTTCCTTAGTACGTTCGAAGATAAGCACGTTGGCGTCGACAGCCGTACCGAGAGTAAGCACGATACCGGCGATACCAGGCAGTGTGAGCACTGCTTGGAACGATGCCAAGATGCCGAGGGTGAAGAACAGGTTGAGAATCAAACCAAGGTTAGCGATGCAGCCAGGACCGAAGCCGTAGCCCATGTACATGAATGCCATAAGCAGCACGAGGGCAACGATGAACGACCAGAAGCCTTTCTCGATTGATTCTTGACCGAGCGACGGACCGATAACGCTTTCGCTTGCGATGTTGACGCGAGCAGCCATCTTACCGCTCTTGAGCACGTTAGCCAAGTCCTTTGCTTCTTCAACAGTGAAGTGGCCGGTGATTTGCGAGCGGCCGCCTTCGATTACCGAGTTTACGTTAGGATATGAGTAAACTTGGTCGTCGAGCACGATAGCAACAGCCTTGTTGAGGTTCTGTTGGGTTACGCGAGCCCATTGACGCGAGCCTTCGTCGTTCATGGTCATCGAAACCACGTTACCTTGGATGTTGTCGAAGTCGTTCGATGCGTCGGTGACTACGTCGCCGCCAAGAACCGGACGGCCTTGGTTGGTCTTCAAAGCCACGAGGTTGAAGTAGCGGCCCTTGTCGTCGAGAGCCTTAACCGACCAGCGAACTTTGAGGTTGGTAGGAAGCAATTGCTTAGCTTCCTTCGAGTTCATAATCTTGTTTACGAGTGCAGTGTCTTGCACGTTAACGGTACCGATAACCGGACCGCCCATCTGACCGTTAGCCCAAAGCAGTTGAGCCAAAGGACGAGCGCTCACCGGTTCAGCCTTTGCCGGTTCTGCCTTTGCAGGTTCAGCCTTTGCAGCGCTGTCGGCTGGGGCTGCAGTGGTGTCGGCAGCTTCAACAGCCTTGGTGTCGCCAGTGTAGGCGTTGCTGAGCGATTGCAGAGCCATTTGCAAATCGGCGAGGGTGTATGTTTCGTAGAATTCGAGGTTTGCAGTTCCTTGGAGAAGCTTGCGAACACGTTCCGGTTCTTTCACGCCCGGGAGTTCGAGCAGGATGCGGCCGGTGTTTTCGAGTTTCTGGATATTAGGAGAAACCACGCCGAATCCGTCGATACGGGTGCGAAGCACGTTGTAAGAGTTGTCGACCATAGCAGAAACCTCTTCTTTGAGGATGCTTTCCACTTCGTCGTCGCTCATTCCGGGCTTAATCTTTTCTACGTTGCGGAAAATCTGATACAGACTGCCGTTGCCAATCTTCTTATATTCGCCCACGAATGCAGCCACAAAGTCCTTTTCGTCGCGGTGGAGCGAATCGGCAGCAGCGATGGCTTTGTTGAAGTTAGCATCGGGATTTTGGTTTGACAGGGCTTTGAGAATGTCGGGCACCGAAATTTGGAGGGTGACATTCATACCACCTTTCAAGTCAAGACCAAGTCCAAGTTCCATTTCTCGAACTTCTTGGAAAGTGCGCCAATTGAGATACACTTTCTCGTTTGCAATAGAGTCGATATACGATTTGTAGTAAGTCTTGTATGCTTGGTTTGATGCGTCGGTGGTCTTAGCCATCGATTGCGCATACTCTACAGCCTTGCTCTCGTAGTGGTTCGACACAAATGAGAACGAAAGGTAGAAGATACATACCAAAACCAACAAAGCGGTAATGACTCGTATAAAACCTTTACTTTGCATGAGTTTGTTTAAATGATTTTTAATTTATTTTTGTTACTAATTTCGTTTGCATTCGATTTCAAAATGCAAATATACATCAAAATATTCAAGTGAAAAAAATTTCGGCGCTATTTCCAATAAAATAAGGTGTAAATTAGGCGGTTTTGCAATGAAAATGACGTGAGAAATGTAATATAATGGCTGTTTGTTTCGGTTTCTATGACCATTTTGTTTCGCCAAATGGCAAGGCGGGCGGCGATGCCATTGCAGCTCGTGCTCGGCTATACAGCCAGCGCTCCACGGTATAGCTTTGTGCCCGTGGAAAAATAAGCAGATTTAAATCTGCTTATTTGGAAAATGTGGGTCAATGCGTTGTGGCACAATGTGTTACGATGGTAAAATAAGCGAATGGGTGGCGAAATTGGGCGGTTTTCCCGCTTCGGAGCCTGCTTTAATGCTTGTCAACATCAGTGCAAATGCGAAAAATAAGAGGTTTTTGCAGATGAAATTTGCTTAATATTTCAAATATTGGAAAAATAAGCAGATTTAAATCTGCTTATTTGGAAAACGTGAGTTAATGCGTTGTGGCACAATGTGTTACGGCGGTAAAATAAGCGGAAGGGTGGCGAAAATGGGCGGTTTTTCCGCTTAATTTGCCCTGTTTTGGTATAACAAGTATTTTTTTGTAACTTTACACCCTCGGAGTGACGTGCACCGCAATTAGGTGTCGGTTTGGTCATTCTGAGGGTTTTGTTATGCCGAGGCATAATGGCATACATATTATAATATAGGAAAGTGAAACTCGAAAAGACAGCATATTTTGTGGTGGCGATGATAGCGGCTTTAGCGCTATATTCGTGCGCCAACATAGGGCGGCCCGAAGGCGGTCCTCGTGACCTTGTTCCTCCGGTGTATGTAAACAGCAACCCTGCGCCAAACCAGCTCAACTACAAGGGCGAGAAGGTTGAAATCGAGTTCAACGAATACATTCAGCTCAAGGACCACATGAAGAAGGTGGTGGTGTCGCCGGCGCAGAAAAGCATGCCCATCATACGCAGCTTGGGGCGCAAGGTCACGGTGGAGCTGCGCGACACGCTGCTGCCAAACACCACCTATTGCATCGACTTTGCCGATTGCATTCAGGATAACAACGAGGGTAATCCCATCGATGGTTTTTCGATAGCGTTTTCAACGGGCGACACAATCGATTCGCTGCAGGTGTCGGGCATGATGCTGCGTGCCCGCGACCTCGAGCCGATGCAGAGCGTGATTGTGGGTTTGCAGGAAAACCTTGCCGACAGTGCTTTTTCGAAACTGCCTCTGTCGCGCATTGCCCGCACCAACGAGTATGGTCAGTTCACCATACGCAACCTCAAGCCCGGGCGTTATCACGTGTTCGGCTTGAACGATATGGATGGCAATTACACCTATTCGCGCAACGAGGACATGGCATTCTTTGGCGATGTGGTGGTGCCGTCGAGCTATCAGCGCGAAACCACCGACACCATATTTAAGTATAATGGCGAAATCGACACCATACAGCCCGGGGTGCACACCGTGTTCACGCCCAACGACATCTTCCTTGCCATGTTCAACGAGGAGTATCGCTCAATATATATGAAAAAGAATGAGCGTATTGCCGAGGATAAGTTGCACATTTTGTTCTCGGGTGCGGTTGATTCATTGCCGTCGCTGCGTGTGCTTAAGCCCACGCCAAGCCGAAGCGATTGGTATCGCCTGCAACGCACGGCTGAAAACGATTCGCTGATTTACTGGCTCACCGATAGCAATATGATAAAGAGCGACTCCATATTAGTGGAAGCTCGATATTTGCGCACCGACACACTCGACAATCTCACTTTCACCACCGACACGCTCAAGTTCAACATGCGTCACTCTAAGATGAAGAAGGACAAGAAAGACGGTGATGACGGCAAAAAGGACAATAAGAAAAAAGACAAAAAGAAGAAAAAAGGCGGATTGCTTGGGGCGTTGGCAGGTGCGGAAGCCGGCGAAACTAACGGAACCCCAAATGCCGAAGGCGATGATGACGAGGGCGGAGCTAAGCCGAAGTCGCGATTCGACAGCATACCGCCGATATCGGTTACGTTTGCTTCGGGTGTTGACTACGGCAAACCGTTGCCGGTGACTTTTGGCACGCCAATCGATTCAATCAGCCAAGCCGGAGTGCATCTCTATCAGAAGGACGACACGCTGTGGAATGCCGTAGAACGCACCGTAAGGCTCGAGCGAATCGACACAGTGGACATCATGGCATACAAAATCGAATATCCGTTTGAGGCAGGTAAGCAATATCGTGTTGAAATCGATTCGATGTCGGTGTTCGACTGCTTTGGCAACATGAATAAGCCCGAGAAGGTGGATTTTGCGATACCTTCGCTCGAGGAGTATTCCAACCTATACTTGAAGGTGAATGTGCAGGACAGCGCATTTGTTGAATTGCTCAACGGCAGCGACAAGGTGGTTGACACCGCCACTGTGGTGAATGGCACAGCCGCTTTCGAAAACATCAAGCCAGGAAACTATTATGCCCGATTGGTGATTGACGCCAACGGCAACGGCAAATGGGACACCGGCAACTATGCTGAGCACCGGCAGCCCGAGGAGGTGTTCTATTATCCCAAGCGCTTTAATCTGAAGAAGAACTGGGACGTTGAGCAAAATTGGAATATCTATGAGCTTGCTGTGGACAAGCAAAAGCCTAACGACATCAAGAAGAACAAGGCAAAGAGCGACATGAAGAACAAACAGAAACGCTCGGGTGAGGACGAAGACGAAGAAGACGAGGATGGCGAGAACTGGGGCGTTTCGGGCTTAGGCAACGAGCGCAACACCGGCGGTTTCAATGGCATTCGCCAAATGGGCGGCAGCCAAGGCATGACCCAAATTTCACGTTGATGAGGCACCGAGTGTCAAGAGCCTCTCAGATTCCTTCTTTCTTGAATTGCTTGATTTGCAACCCAAGCAGTATGGCAGCCCAGATGCTCGATAGCGCATCGCTCACAGGCATGCTGTACCACACACCTGCCACGCCAAAAAACTGGGGTAAGACGAACAGACAAGGAATGAGCACCAGCACTTGCCGCGAAAGCGACAGAATGATGGCTTTGTTGGCCTTGCCTATGCTCTGAAAGAAGTTGCCTGTCACCATTTGGAAGCCAACGAACGGGAATATCAGCACCGTGATGCGCAGTCCGTGTGCCGCTAAGCCAATTAGCTCGCTGTCGGTGGTGAAGATGCGCACCACTTGCGCTGGGAACAGCATGAACACGGCAAAGCCGGTGGTGGTGACTATTGTGGCTGCCACAATGGTGCGTATGAGCACTTCGTGCACGCGCGAATATTGCTTGGCGCCGTAGTTATATCCGGCAATGGGCTGCATTGCCTGATTGAATCCCACCACAACCATCACTATCACAAACACCAGGCGGTTGACAATGCCATAGGCGCCCACAGCCAAGTCGCCGCCGTAGCGCACAAGTCCCTGATTGATGAGCGTAACCACCATGCACGCAGCCATGTTCATCAGAAATGGTGCCAGCCCGATGGAGAAAGTGTCAACAACAATGCGCCGTTGAGGGCGGAATATGCCACGCTTGAAGTGCACTACCTCGGTGTCACGACTCAAAATCGTCAATTGCCACACAAGCGAGATTGCCTGCGCAAGCACTGTGGCTATAGCTGCGCCTCTGATGCCCATGTCAAATCCATAGATAAACACGGGGTCGAGTATGGTGTTGACAGCCACTGTGGCAATGGTGGCATACATGGCTTGCTTGGGATGCCCTGTTGAGCGGAGCATTGCGTTAAGCCCCATATATAGGTGGGTGATGATGTTTCCGATGAGTATCACCTCCATATAATCGCGAGCGTAGCCTATTGTGGCGTCGCTGCCGCCGAAAAATCGGAGTATGGGGTCGAGAAATATCATAGCCACTACGGTGAGGATAGCGCCAAGCAACACGTTCATGGTCACGCAGTTGCCAAGCACCTTGAATGCCGAATCATAATCTTTCTGCCCAAGTCGCACCGACACCAAAGTGGCGCAGCCAAGCCCAGCCAACGTGCCGAAGGCTGCCGAAAGATTCATCAGTGGGAATGTGATTGCCAAGCCTGAGATTGCCAACGGTCCCACACCTTGCCCGATGAACACGCTGTCGACCATATTGTATAGCGAGCTGGCTGTCATGGCTATGATGGCGGGCACTGCATATTGCCACAGCAATTTGCCCACCGGTGCTGTGCCTAATGCTGTAGCTCCTTGTGTATCTGTCATAGTGCTTTGTCCTTTTTTCAGTGAGTTTTAGTAACAATCTTTTTTTATTGCTGCAAAGTTACCAACTTTTCATCTTTCGGCAGCAATAATTAACCATGTTTATTGATTCTACGTCAGTGTTGTTGCCGCCAAAACAATCGAGGCGCCCGTTATGCTGCTTTGAGCTGCCGGACGCCTCGGTTGGATATCTTGTTAAGCCTGCTTGTTGGCAGGGCTTGGTTTATTCGGTCACTTTGTCGATTGTGAGATAGATTGGGTTGAACGAACCGTTATCCACTTTCAGGTAGATGCCCTTATATCCTTGAATAGCGGGATTGTGAGCGTCGTCGAGCTTAAACGAAACCAACGATTCCACGCGGTTGATTCTCAGGAAATCTTTCTCCGACTTCTGGTGAAGTTCAAGATACATGTAGCCTTCAGGAATGACGAAGCTGTCGGGCAGCAGGCTTGCATCAGGAGCCACCAGCGTGAATTTGGTGCTCACTTCGCTGTCGTAGTAGTATGTCACAATCATGTCGAGCCAGTTGTTGTCGAGGTGAGTGTTGTTGCGTTCAAGCGATATCTGCTCTTTGCCAAGGGCGTCGTATTCTTCTTGAGTTGAAACGTATTGCACGCCAAACTCGGTGATGGCAATGTTGAGTGCTGCCAGATTAATTACTTTGTCGAATCCGGGCATTGTCTTGTCGGATACGCTATAAGTGATATAGGCACGATTACCTATGTATTTCGACAAATCGATAGAGGTAGGCAAACCTGCAGGATAATACTTTGCTCCGGCATTTTCAAACCAGCCAAGACCATCGCTCGAGGCGTTAACGGTTGTGAATTCAACAAAGTACTGAGTGTTTTTGTTGTCATCCTCGTCGTCGTCAAAGCATGAGGTGTTAATAAAGGCAAGAGAGCAAATTGCCAATAACGCAATTAGATGATTTTTAATAAATTTCATGTTTGTTTGTTTTGATTATTGTTTATGAGTATATTATGGGTGCAAAGATATAAAAGAAATTGATGATTTTGCCGATTGTTGCCGAATAATATTATGTAATTTTATAGTTTTTTATGTTTGTCGGCACAAACAACGGCAAAAAACAATTAATTTTGTAGTGGGTAGGGCGCAGCGAAACTATTGCTGCCCATAAACAAGAGTAACAAACAATTATGAATATAAAAAACTATATAATTGACAATCGCCGCACGGTGCTTGAAGCGCTGAAGCAACTCAACAATTTGCCGGGAACAGCCATGACGCTGTTTGTGTGCAATGCCGAGGGCTTGTTGCTGGGCTCGCTCACCGACGGTGATATTCGTCGTAGCCTCATTGGCGGGCATCAACTCACCGACCCTGTCGACTCGATTATGCATCACCCGTGTGTGGCATTTCGTGGCGACACGGTGAATGTGGCTGACGTGAAACGTCTGCGCAGCAAGCGCATCACGCTGGTGCCGCATGTCGATGGTTCGGGAAAGATTGTAAACATCTACAATTTCAATCAACTGCACTCGCTTTTGCCAATCGACGCCGTGCTGATGGCTGGCGGCAAGGGCGAACGTTTGCGTCCGCTCACTCTCGACACTCCAAAGCCATTGCTAAAGGTGGGCGACCGCTGCATTATCGACTATAACATCGAGGCTTTGGCGCGAAACGGCATCAGCCATATTTCGGTCACCACCAACTACCTTGCCGAGAAACTCGAGGAACATTTTGCACAGCCTGTGGCTGGGG
>JBJECZ010000047.1:0-9804 GCA_051871555.1 Muribaculaceae bacterium
CGACCCCGACCTTGGCAAGGTCGTGCTCTACCAACTGAGCTATTTTCGCATTCAACCGGTCAACGGCGTTGTCGTTTCCCGTTTGCGAGTGCAAAGTTACTACACTTTGCTTAATTGTGCAAACTTTGAGCAAACTTTTTTCAAAAAATTTTCGCTCCCTACCGCAAGCATTCGCCCATAACAGCAGTTAACGCACACGGCATCAAAGCATTGCACTATTGCTTAATCATCCTGAAAAATTCTTCGCGAAGCTGCGGATTTTCGAAATCGCCGCGATATTCCAGCGTGAGCGTGTTGGCTCCTTGCTTCTCCACCCCACGCATCTTCATGCACAAGTGACCTGCCGACACTGCCACAATCACACCTTTGCTCGAGAGGTTCTCGTAGAGCGAATCGCAAATCTCGGCTGTGAACCGCTCCTGCACCTGCAACCGATGCGCAAACGCATCAACCACGCGCGCCAGCTTGCTGAGCCCAACCATCGAGCCGTCGGGGATGTAGCCAATCGACACGGTGCCGAAAAATGGCAGTATGTGATGCTCGCACAACGAATAGAACTCGATGTCCTTAACCACAACCACCTTCGAACCGGCATACTCAAACAATGCCGATTTCACAAATTCACCGGGGTTCTGTTTATATCCGCGCGTAATGTCAACCAGAGCCTTAGCGGCACGTCGAGGGGTCTTTATTAAACCTTCGCGCTCCACGTCCTCGCCAATCAGTTCCAATATCTTCTTGTAGTGCTGAGCAATTTCGTCAATCAACTGCTCTTTCTCACTGTTGTTATCCATCTTCCTACTTCACAAAAAATATAAACAAGCGTATTGCTCACGCATCAGTTGATTCGGTCAACCACGATGGTCAGCTCTCTCGAATAGGCAGGGAAAGCCTTTTTCAACTGCTTGAGCATTTCTTCCGCTTCGCCGCGGGTGCGGAAATCGCCCACGCGAAGTCGCCACGACGGCGCTTTGTAGCCAATGTAGGGACGCATCTGCGGAAAGCGCGAAATGATGTTTCGCTCCCTCACCTGCGCCTCGCGTTTGGCAGTGGCACTATTGCCGGAAAAAGCCTGAATGCGATAGCCCACGTTGCTCGACACCGCCTTCTTGGGCACGCCGTTGTTGGGGTCGCCGTTCTCAGGTTTCAGTCTTTCTATCAATTGGTCGGGAGCAATCACGGTCACCTGCCCTTTGGTGTTGTTGTTGAGATGGCTCACAATGTCCACATCGGGAGTGTTGGCACTCCTGCCGACGGCAGTCATCAACGCCATCAACACCATTGCAGCAGCATATCTTATCACTCTTGTCATGCCAATATTCAAGAAAATTAATGATGTATTTGTAAATACTAAAAACTATCAAGTAGCCACAGAGCCTCGGGAAACAAGACCCTGTGACTAACCTTGTATTTATGTTCTGCATCCTTAAATGGATGCACAAAGCTATAGCTTCGTGATTAGAAAGCAGTAACGATGCCCATGAACGAAGCAGCGTCGAGAGCAGCGCCACCAATCAAGCCACCGTCAACGTCAGGCTTTTCGAACAATTCCTTAGCGTTGCTTGGCTTGCAGCTGCCGCCGTAAAGAATTGTGGTGTCGTCAGCCACTTGTTCGCCATACTTTTCAGCAATCAAGCCACGAATGAATGCGTGGATTTCTTGTGCTTGGTCGGCTGTAGCGGTCTTGCCGGTACCGATAGCCCAAACTGGCTCGTAAGCAAGAACAATCTTGCCGAAATCTTCAGCGCTGAGGTCGAAGAGCGATTCAACGATTTGAGCCTTGATAACATCGAAATAAGAGCCGTTTTCGCGTTCTTCGAGCACTTCGCCGATGCAGAAGATTGGACGGAGGCCGTTTTCCAAAGCCAAAGCCACCTTGTCCTTCAATGTAGCAGCTGTTTCACCGTAGTATTGACGACGTTCAGAGTGACCAAGGATTACATAAGTAGCACCTGTCGAAGCCACCATAGCAGCCGAAACTTCGCCAGTGTAAGCACCCTTTGCCTTGTCGGCGCAGTTTTCGGCGCTCAAACCAAGCTTTTCGCCGATAACAGCCTTAACAGCAGTGAGATGTGTGAAAGGAACGCCAATAACGACATCGCACTTTGGAGTGATTCCTTCGAGAGCGGCATTTACTTCACTTGCCAACTTTACACCTTCTGGCACTGTAGTGTTCATCTTCCAGTTGCCGGCAACAATATTCTTTCTCATTGTTTCAGTTATAATTAATTATACTTAAAATTTATAGTTCCTCGTTTTCTTGTTGCAAAGTTACTTCTTTTTTGCCATTCTTTCTTATCCTTTTCAAAGTAAATTTCACTACGCGGTGAATTCTGTTCACCATAAGCAGCAAAAACATGAGTGCGCCATAGCTTGCAAGCAGCACACGCAAGCGATATGAGGCATCGAAATCGGCAACTATGCTTATCATGTCGGCATTGGGCGCCTGCACCCTTTCGCTCGAGATGGAACGCAGCGCACGCTTCCACACAATGGTGCCGTTCTTAACATACACCACTGCCGGATTGCCTCGCGCCAGCATCTTCATGTCGGTGTCGTCCATCTCATATATGGGATATTGCGCCATCGATATGTCGTTCCACTCCTCAACTTGAGCCGCGCTGCCGCTCGAAACGCCAAACGTGCTCACTCCAAGTTTATTTGCGAGTTCGTTGAGCTCGTTGATGAGATAGGTGAACGAAATGCTTATGTCCTCCATGTCGGGGAAAGTGAATATCAGTTGCTCCGAGGCTGGATTCAGCGCTTCGGCGGTGACATCGAAACCACCGTCGAACACTGCCACATGCTTCACCGCAGGCACCTCGGCGCCGTCAGCGACGCGGCGGTCGACGTATTCCCAGGTGTCGTCGGGCAGGCTGTCGAGACGGAACTCGCGCTCCACCCCGTCCTTGCTGTAGATGAACACAAACTTATCGTCGGCATTGTCGCTGCCTTCCGATGCACCCTCGTAGAGCTTAGTGCCCACCTTGAAGGGGCGGAAATCGACCATCGGCTGATATACATAGCCGTAATATTCAATCGACAAGGCGAGCATCATGGTCAGTGCCCACACCACCCATTGCACGCCCACTCCGTAGACATTCTTTGCCCTGCGGTTATACTTCAGCAGAAACACAACAGCTGCCATGAGCACCACATTCTTCATGAACGTAGCCCAATTGCTCAGCACCAGCACGTCGCCAAAGCATCCGCAATCAGCCATGCGGTCGGTAATGGCAAGATAAAACGTGAGCATAGTCATCACAGCCATCAGCGCCGTGAGCATTATTGGGGCAAAGCGGCGGTAAAGCCCAAGCAAAATGAACACGCCCAGAAGCGTTTCTGCCACCGGCAAGGCAAATGCCCCGAAGGTCACGAGCGGGCTGAGCGACTCGAGATGCAAGATGGCAACGTAGTCGGCAAACTTATACACCGTGCCCCACGGGTCGATGGCTTTTGCAAGCCCCGACAGCACAAACACCGCGCCCACCAGCAAGCGCAACACATACACTGCCGGCGTCACAAACTGTTGTATGCTAAGCCTTTTGTTCTTCATCTTTCAATAACACGTTGTCAATCGGCCGAGGTCGCCGATAGGCAATTGCAAAGTTAACTATCATTTCACTGATTTACAAAAAAAGAAGCGACGAAATAGCCTCTTGCAAGACACCTCGTCGCTTTATAGAAAACCACATCAAAGGGATGTGATGAAACTCCGAAAAAACAGGATTTGAGAGCATCCACCGCTTTGTAATCCGCCTGGTCGCGAAGACACCTTTTCAGGTTGGGGCCCGCCATTGCTATGGATACTGGCCTCGGCATTTCATATAAAATTGAAGAGTATCCCAATCAACTTTGATGTGGCAATTTTTCAATGACCTTATCGTATTACAAATTTAGTTCATTATTGCTGAATAAGCAAATGTTTTCATCAAAAAAAACATCATCTCTGCCCACCAAAGCGTCAAATCAGGTTGCAATTATTTCTTGCGCTTTATCTCATAGCCGATTTTGCCAAATGCCTTCACAAAATCGTTGTAGTTCGATTGTGTGCCGTTATACACAATCGTAACCTTTTGCTGAGCAACCGAAGTATCGATTTTCTTCACTCCTTTCACAAAACGTATGTTTTGCTTTATTCTGGTTTCGCACCCCGAACAGTGCATTTGCGGGTTAGTTGTCACCACAAGAGTGTCAAGGGCTTGCTTTGGTGCCTTGGCGCTTGCGCCCATGCAGCACACAGCCGCTATTGCTAATGCTAAAATCTTTTTCATATTTATCTTCGTTTTTAATATTACAATCGTTCAAACTTAAATCTCACGCCTATATATGCCATTGCTCCATCCATCGGTCCCCATATCTGGGTGGCGTCGAACGAGCCACCCCATGGGTTGCTTGCATTCAGCACCGGATTCTTCATTCGGTAGTTGGTGAGGTTTTCGCCGCCCAAATATACGCTAAATAATCGGAATTCGCGAGTGATTTGCGCCTGCAAACCAAAATAAGTGGGATATGGCGTGCCGTCGTACATCTCGCCTTTTCCATTCAACTGACCGGTGACATCGAACTGCCAAATGTCCATAGCTGTTTTGTATGACAACGTGAGTAGCCCCTTGTAACGCGAAGTGAGCGGGCGGCGGCGAAGGACGCCATCGTAGGTGGAACGCGAATCGTTATAGCGGAACGCTGCCGTCGCCGACATGCCTTCAAACAGCGGATAAGTGCCATCAATCTGAAATGTGTGGCTGTAACTTTTGCCGGCAAGGTTTTCAAACGACACCGTATTCACGCCTTTTAAGCCATCGACATTCACCACCAACTGATTATCAAAAGTGGTGTAGTAATACTCGGCGTTCAACTCGAGGTTCTTTCCTGCCACCGGCAAGTTAAATCCAAGCGAAGCGCCCATATTCCAAGCCTTCTCCTGGCGCAATTTGTCAGCCTTATAAAATGTTTTTCCGCTGGCAAGCATCCACACATTCTCGGCAAGTGCATGAGGCGAGCGATAGCCCTTGCCTGCCGATGCACGCAGCGTGACGGCGCTCGAAGGGCTGTATTTTACATGAACGCGCGGAGTGAAAAAGCCACCGTAGACGCTCGAATAATCCCAACGCACGCCTGGCATCAGAGTGAGTTTATCGCCATATTTAAACGTGTATTGCGCATACACGCCCGAAGTGGTTTCCTTGTCAACGCCAACGCGGAAAGCGATTTTGTCGCCCTCAACGGCTTCGTCATAACTATCGTGATTAACGCTTGCACCCACTGCTATGTTGTTAGCCTCGTCGACATCAGTTTCATACATCAGTTGGGCATAGCCGTTTTTCTGCGTCACATCGTAATGCGTAATGCCAAAAAGATTTTTGGCATCGTGCCACGAGCCATGCAGAATCAGCGCGAGGCTGGAATTACGCCCATCGTCGAACATAAACGCGTTTTTCCATTGGCCTTCCCAGCGGTCAACATCGAGGTCTGCGGTGTAGATTGGCATGTCGCTCATGTCGCTATGATGCGTGCTCATGCCGCTTTGTCGGCTGTCGCTCAAATAGCGCATCGACAACTGACTGATAAAACTCGACGAAACATAAGCCCAGCGGTGCATCAGGTTGATTTGACGCAACTTGGGCATATCCATAAAGCCATCGTTGTTTGCGTCGTGGCTTGACTGACGGTCTTCGTAGTGCAGCAGCAGGCTGGTTGACAATTCGTCGTTGAGATGCACACTGCCGTCGACATTAGCTTCGACACGCAGCTTTGAATCGAGATAGGCATTGCCTCTAACACCGTCGGTTCCTTGTGGCTTTAAGAACTCCACATTAATCTGCCCGGTGATGCTTTCATATCCGTTTTTCACACTCGCAGCGCCCTTGCTCACCTGTATCGACTGCATCCACGGCCCCGGAACATAGCCAAGCGAGAACGGAATGCTTGCGCCTCGCAGATTAGGCACATTCTCGGTGAGCATTTGCACGTATGTGCCGCCCAAGCCCAACAGCTTAATCTGCTTGGCGCCGGTTGCAGCATCGCTATAGCTCACATCGACCGACGGATTTGTTGTGAACGACTCGCCCAAATTGCAGCAGGCTGCCCGCCTCAACTGGCTTTGCCCGATTAGGTCGGTGTTGCTCACAAGATATTTCGACCGTGTGCCGCTCGACGCACTAACCACCACATTTCCAAGTTCGTGCTCCCTAAACAACGAATCATTCGGAACAGAATCGGTTTGCCCGGCAGCTGCCAAAGGCACGGCTACAAACAAAAATATAATGACCCTATTCAACAATCTATACCTCATATATACCTATCGTATCATATTTTTAAAATATACATCTCAATTCCATGCAAAATTAACGAAAATCACCAAATTGCAAAATACCAAATACATGGTATTTTTCCACCGCGACCGTACCCTACTCTCCGGCAAGGCGAGTATGGTCGTCGCAGGGATGTTCGCCGTAAACCTGGGGTTCGTACGGACGCCATCGATTTGGATGTCGTTGACCCGTGGGTTACGCCTCGCTCTCCCACAGCTAAATGCATCGCCTTGATGGCTCGGCTTCACATGCTTCGCATGACTTGGCAGGTGACAGGAAATCCTCTCGCCAGTGCAACACACTCTCACAAAACGCGCAGACTTGCGCAGATAAATCCCATAAATCCAAAGAATCTGTGTGAGCCAATCTCCTTTCTGCGTGTTCAGCGCTTTCTGCAAGATATCGTCCTTTGTAAACACTTGATTACGAGCAACATTAACCGCAAGAGCGATTTCAAAACTTGCATTTTGACGAAAAACACTCTACACCCTGTATTGACGCAAAAAAAATTCATCCCACACCGCAGATTGTCGGCATAGGATGATTGCTAAAAAACGACTTAATGTAAAACTCTATTTCGCAGATTCTTGTGCCACATGAATCAGATAACCCACATACACCGGTCCTTTGGGCGTTACATCAATAAATAAATCCCGCTTCTCGCCGGTATTGTTGGCGTAAACCTCAATCGTTGCATGGCGTGTGGTTCTGTTATATGTGATTTTATAATCATCACGCTCCAAATAGTCGTAGTCGCCCGATGAATACTTTCCTTTCCCCTCAATAGTCAGGTGTTCAGCATTTCCTTTCTTGTCTTTTGTCAAAGCAAAAACCTCAAAAACGCCACCTTGAGGTGCAACATTAACCACCTCATTTTCCATTATATTTATCTTAAATTGCTTAAATTCGTAGTTATCGTCATCGTCGCACGATGCAAACATAGCAATTATCGAAACTAACACAATTCCAAGAAACAATATCTTTTTCATATCCATTCAGTTGAAATTAAAACATTAATTCACAAAACTACAAAGATTCCTGTTCAACAAAAGTTCCATAACCTGCATACGTAGGGCCACACGGACAAAAACGCATGGTTATTTTTCTTTTCTCTCCAGTGTTGTTTGCATACACCTCAACAACTGCATGGCGAATGGCTCGGTTATAGGTCACTTTATATGTATCGTATTCATAGTAAGTATAGTCGCCATACGACCATTTATTAAACGGTCCATCGTTAGGTAAGAACAAGTCAAGAACATTTCCATCTTTATCGGTGGTCAATGCATACACTTCAAACCATCCGCCTTCAGGCGCAATCTTTACAACTTCGTTTTCCGGGATATTTAATTTGAATGGTTTAAACACATCACAATCAACATTATCATCGTCGCACGACGACAACATTGCAAGCATGGCAAACAATGCGATACTTAGAAATAATATTTTTTTCATGTTTGTATAATTTAGTTATTTGGTTTAGAAACTAATAAAGTCCTTAGATCCTGCGTGAAAGCATGTGCCAAAGAACCATTTTTATCAATTTTAACAATCTCTCTATACCAACCATTATAACCTCCCTGCCAGCCCATATTCATGTGGAAGAACTCACCATATTGGTCTTGGTCGAGCCAGGAAGGAGAATATGCGAAAGTGTCATAGTCAACAAAAATAGACCCTGGTATTCTATCCGCGCGGAATCTCGGGTCGTTTTCAGATGGTATAAATGAGATTGAAGCCTCATATTTTTTATTCATATACCCATCACAAACCCATGCGTGTCCTTTCCCAGTTTCGCTATCCTTACCTCTTACATAAACTGGATTTCCGCATCTGATTGGCTGAACAATCGTAATATCATTGTAACTTTGAATGCTTGCACTATATCCTAAGCTTTCAAAAGCATTTTTTGCATCATTAATTGTAGCCGATGTTCCATCATTACCATAAACAACATTACATAGATTTCTTATATCTTTAATAAAATATATAAAACTGGGATTGGATGTACTAAGAAATAAATAAGACGCAGGTATTGCATTCCAATTATATTTATTAGGAAACTTGTGATAATATGTAATTTGTGCTACTGCAATAGGCACACAACCGGCATATCCATTTGGCGCATCAATGTTAAAAGGATCATATTGATGCCACTCTGTTTGCAAAAGAGGGCCAATCGATTCGTAATCATAAGATTTAATGAAGAATTGGTTTACTTCAGTATAATCATATTGCGGGTCTGTAACGTCTCGCATTTCTTGCAGCAAAGATTGATAGTTACTCTCCGGAAGGAAATATTGTGCGGCCGTTATATTACCAAGGTGTTCATAGCCCAATGCTTCTTTCCTTTGAACTTCGGCTTGTATTTTTTGACTTAATTCATAAGAAATTGATTTGGTAACAGGCAATAGTTTTTCATAAGAAGCCCACTGCAATGCATACTTCAAACGTAATGAATCACTTGTATCAAGGTACGCCTCCTTAATTGCACTTTTATAACTATCGATATAAAGCTTGGCAGCACTATTTTCACCCGAATTAAAACTGCCTTTGTCGCTAAACGCCAAAATTGGCGTGCATTTTTTTGATGCGCTAATAACTACAAAGCCATTATTATCACCAAAATTTACAACATACAGTAACGGATTTCCTGTGTTTTGGTCGGAGATTTCTTCAACCGACATGTTCTGACCTGACTTTGTTGGGACATTCTTTCCTTTGTTGAAGAAAAGATATGCAACATTTTGTGCGTCATTGGCAGAGATGACAGGTTTTTCTCGATCTATTCGCAGCATATTCTTGCCATCGAAAGATGGTGTTTCACTGTTAGTGAAATCTTCTATAGGCTTGTCATTACACGAAAAAAGTGCAAGAGAAACCAATAAAGTTAAGAGTGTTTTTACTTTCATGATTAATTAATTAATTAATTAACAAAGTTAAAATGAATTGACTTTTATATCGTCAAAATTAAGCTTTAACGCTGTCAAATCAAAGAATATATATACAAAAAAATGTTAATCAATAGCTAAAATTATGCCTAATTCCTCCAACAAGAGAAATCAAATACATTATAAATACCAACAAAACTTTATTTCGCGCAGGGCAGAGCAGCATGGACGCAAAAAAATCCTTCCGCTTTGCCTCGCGGCATCGCGGAAGGATTGTGTTATTTTGGAATCTTTGACTGATTAAGCGTTCTTAACTTTATCAACGATTGCCTTGAATGCTGCAGGGTTGTTCATAGCCAAGTCGGCGAGCACCTTGCGGTTAATCTCGATACCTGCCTTGTGAATAAGACCCATCAACTTCGAGTAAGAAAGATCTTCGAGGCGAGCAGCTGCGTTGATACGCTGAATCCACAATGCGCGGAAGTTACGCTTCTTGTTCTTTCTGTCGCGGTAAGCATAGGTAAGACCTTTTTCCCAAGTGTTCTTGGCAACGGTCCACACGTTCTTACGGCAACCAAAATAACCTCTTGTAAGTTTTA
>JBJECZ010000048.1:0-2407 GCA_051871555.1 Muribaculaceae bacterium
GATATCACCTTCAAAGCAAAAGCAATGATGACACGACAGAAATCTCTCATAAAGCATCTCACCGACAAACAATGCATGTGGTTTGTTACCATGGCGACTGTGTTGTTAACATTTCTGTGGTTTAGCCTGGTGGGAATTGAGTTGTATCATGTGTATGGTGACACAGGCACATATCTGGCTGCCGGACGCAAAATTTTTTCAGGAACAATCGACGAACTTCGAACTCCTGTTTACCCCGTTTTATGCCAATTATTCACATTAGGCAAATATTTCAACGGCTTGTATTTGCTTTCGGCATTTCAGATGTTAATATTCTTTGTGTCTGTGCCATATTTCTACAAGACCTTTGCACTACTGACGCAAAGGAAAACAGTGAAATGCGTTTTCACATGCCTATACGCATGGAATCTGCCAATATTAAATTACACCGCTTTCATCTTCACCGAATCGTTGACCATTTCATCGGTAGTGTTCTTCGCGTATATGCTCATCTCAATCGTCATGGGAAAGGCTTCGCGAAGCATCTGCATTGCAATGCCGCTGCTACTGCTATTCATGATTATGCTGCGACCGTTCTGCATCTGTTTTGTGCCGCTTGGCATACTTGCCTATGCCTACGCCTATCACGAAAAAACACTCAGGCACACCACTGCCGCCATATCATCCACCTTGATTGCCACAATAATTGTATTGGGATATTGTGCCGAGCACAAGCGCCTTTACGGCAGATTCGCACTAAGCAATGTGTCCTCAATCAACCGTGCTATAGTGTTGATTAGAAACGGAATGCTATCAGAGCCCTTTCCCCCATATGAAACACTTGTTGAACTACAATCGCCCGACAGCGCCCGACATATAAGGTGTTGGAGAGTAGAGCAAGCCAAGTTGTGTCTTTTGAAAGCCGATAGCGTATACACCCACAATCTGCTCAAATACGCCACATCGCGAGTTTCTGCCTTCGACAAGAGTCTCGACGAGAAATTTCCGGCTTGCCCACACCACGTTTCCGCTGACTATCTTCACCATGTGCAATGCTTTAATTTGTCACAGATATATTTGATTATTGCAATCTTAGTTTTGGTTCAAGCAATTCTTATGTTTAGGCGGCCAAATATCTTAGCAATAATCGGCGCGCTGATGACATTAGCCTGCATGGCTACAATAGCCACCACTCTTTGGGCATGCGCCGACAACAATTTTGCTCGACTCATGACGCCTATGTTCCCATATTTATGCCTGCTCGCTGCATGCATTGTAGAACAACTCGACTTGCGTCTAAAGCCCACTTCTACAAGATAAAACAATTATAATTAATGCCACACTCCGCTAATGAAAAACTTTACTAAACATAAAACAGCCGTAATCATAGGTGCCGGACCTGCTGGACTAACTGCTGCCTACGAGCTACTGAAACGCACCGACATCATCCCAATTGTCGTTGAAGAATCCAGCCAAATGGGTGGCATCGCTCGCACCATAAACCACAATGGAAACAGAATGGATATCGGCGGGCACCGTTTTTTCTCAAAGAATGACGATATAATGAAATGGTGGCTAAATATATTGCCCCTGCAAGGTGCTCCTGCCATCGACGAAATACTCACCGGTACACCCACAGCCTATTCTGATGGTCCCGACCCTGAAACTACCGAGCGCGTGATGCTTTCACGCCGCCGCATTTCGCGCATTGCCTGGCGCAACAAGTTTTTCAACTACCCCGTTGAGCTAACTCTTGAGATGCTCCGCAACATGGGATTCGCAACATCGATGAAGGTGGCAGTCTCCTTTGCATGGTCTCACGTATTCAAGCGCGAGGAACGGTCGTTAGAAGACTTCTACATAAACCGTTTTGGCAAGCAGCTCTACCAGATGTTCTTCGAAAACTACACCACCAAAGTGTGGGGTAAACATCCAAGTCAACTCAATGCCGACTGGGGTGCCCAACGAGTAAATAAGCTGTCGCTTGCTTCAGTAATAAAAAACATGTTGCACAAGCCCAGCTCCGACATCGAGCAAAAAGGCGTTGAAAAATCACTCATCAACCGTTTCATCTACCCCAAATTAGGTCCAGGTCAGTTATGGGAAACAGTAGCACACGCCATAGAGGATATGGGCGGCACAATAATCACCAACTGCTGCGCCCAAACACTCAACTGTGCAGCCAACAACGAAATGGAATCGGTAACGGTGAAACACAAAAACGGTGAAACACAAACCATCAATTGCGATTATGTCTTCTCATCGATGCCTCTCACCGACCTCGTTGCCGGCATTCGCGGAATTGAAGTGCCGACGGAGGTGCGCAACATCGCAAATCATCTGCCCTACCGCGATTTCATTACAGTGGGGATACTCGTCGACAACCTACTTGTTAAAAACAACACCCGGTTCAACACCTATGCCGAAC
>JBJECZ010000049.1:0-9426 GCA_051871555.1 Muribaculaceae bacterium
AAATAATAGAAAAATGAAAAATCAAGTAATTGTAGGAATAGGCGAGGCGTTGTGGGACGTGTTGCCTGAAGGAAGAAAACTTGGTGGTGCACCTGCCAATTTTGCTTATCACGTGTCGCAATTCGGATTGGACAGCTATATTGTCAGCGCAGTTGGCGATGACGCTCTTGGAAAGGAAATCATCAGCAATTTTAAAGAAAAGAAACTCAACCACATAGTTGACACAGTGCCTTATCCAACCGGCACGGTGCAAGTGGAACTCGACCCGCAAGGCGTGCCACAATACGAAATCAAGGAAAACGTGGCGTGGGACAACATACCGTTCACACCTCAGCTCGAGGCTTTGGCTCATCGCACACGTGCTGTGTGCTGGGGCTCGCTGGCACAACGCTCCGAGGTGAGCAGAACCACTATAATGCGCTTTATTGACAGCACATCGGATGATTGCCTGCGGGTATTCGACATCAATCTGCGGCAGAACTTCTATAGCCGAGAGGTGATTGAGGAGTCGATGCGCCGCTGCAGTGTGCTCAAAATCAACGACGAAGAGCTGGTGATAGTGAGCCGATTGTTGCAGTTGCCGGGCATTGATGTGCGCGAAAAATGTCGCGGGCTCATGGAGCTCTTCGGCATGAAGATGGTGGTGCTCACTTGCGGAGTGAACGGCAGCTATGTGCTCACAGCCGAGGAGGAGTCGTTTTGCCCAACGCCGCGCGTTGAGGTGGCTGATACCGTGGGCGCCGGCGACAGCTTCACCGGCAGTTTTGTGGCAGGATTGCTCGAAGGCAAGACCATGCGTCAGGCACACGAGCGGGCAGTGAACGTGAGCGCCTTTGTGTGCACACAAGCAGGTGCCATGCCGGTAATACCATCTGATTTGAAGTGATGACATAAAGTGTGGAAGTATTATTCTTTCATTATGCCTCTGGTGGCGTGTAGTGTTTCACGCCCTGGAGGCTTGCTTTATTTAGCCGTCTGTGCATTGCTGCGCAGATGTGCATAAGGCAATTTCGTGGGGCGCATCAGGCATATTAATGAAAAATCTTATGGGCAAGTTGATTGTATATTTCGTGGCTTTACATTATCTTTGCACCTGAAACTGCGAAATAGGTTACACCTTGGTATGACGCTCAGGCTATGCTTGGCGGTTGTGCTTTCGGATTGCACTGTCTTTGCAGTGGAAGAATTTTTTTAACAACTGCAATTTGTAATGAAGAAATATTTCTATTTGGTGGTTAGCGCATTGGCAGCCACAATGATGTCGTGCGGCGGAGGTAATCAGTTTAAGGTTGAAGGCAATATCGAAGGCGCCGGCGACAGCACTATGCTTGTGCTTGAGTGTGCCGGTAGCGGCAATTGGTATTTTGTCGACAGCGTTAAAGTGGAGTCGGACGGCGACTTCTGTGTTAGTGAGCAAGCACCCGCATCGCCGGGCATCTATCGCCTGCGCATGGGCAGCGAATCGGTTTATTTCCCAATCGACAGCATCGACCACATCACGCTCACGGCAAACCGAGCCAAATATGCCACCGACTATACCCTTGCCGGCAGCGACAACGCAGTTGAGGTGATGAACATCGACCGCAAAGCCCGTGAGATGGCAAAGAGCGGCGACAAGGCAGCGCTTGAGGCATGGAAAAAGCAGCTTGCCAATCAGATTCTTGCCAACCCCAGCGGCATAGTGGCATATTATGTGATTAACAAATATATTGGCGACGAACCACTGTTTGATGCCTTGAACGATAGCGACCTGAAAATTATTGGTGCAGTGGCAAATGCCTACAACACATTCCGTCCCAACGACCCGCGCACCAGCTATCTGGTGAACGTGCTGCTCGACGGGCAGCGCCGCCGTCGCGAGGCTCAAGGCGCCATTCCTTCGCGCCAGATTGTGGCTGAGGAAATTCCTATCATCGACATCGATTTGCAGGACAACCACGGCAAACAACGCCGATTGAGCGACGTCACTAAGCAAGGCAAGGTGGTGATTCTGAATTTCACCATGTATCAAGCCGATTTCTCGCCGATGTTCAACAAGGCTCTTGCCGACGTATATAAGAAGTATTCGGCTCAAGGTTTGGAAATCTATCAAGTGAGTGTCGACCCCGAGGAATTTCAGTGGCGTCAGTCGGCAGCCAACTTGCCTTGGATAACCGTTTATGACCCGATGAGCGTTCAGTCGCGCAGTCTCTCGGCATACAACGTGGTGGGTGTGCCAACATCGTTTGTCATCAATCGCAACGGCGAGGTGGTGGAACGTGTTGAAGATGCCACCAAATTGTCGAGTGCTGTGGCTAAATACATCTGATAAGGCACTTGACACAATTCTCGCCCTTTCCTTGAAGCGGCAGCGACGTGCCAATTCGGGAGGGCGACGAACGGTGGATATTTAACCGGCAATACAATTAACCGTATATAGTGAAAGGCACTGAAGACTATGAAATTCAAGTTTCGTTTTTCGGGTGAAGATTTAAGAGACTATTTGTTTCTCACCGTAGGCGTGCTGTTCTACACCATAGGGTGGGGTGCATTTATGCTGCCATATCAAATCACCGTAGGTGGTGTGGCAGGTATATCGAACATTGTGTATTTCATTTCGGGGATTCCTGTCGACGTCACGTATTTCCTGATAAATGCGTGCCTGATGATGTTGGCGCTGAAAATTCTGGGCTTCCGGTTTATGGTGAAGACAATCTATTGCATCTTTGCCATTACATTTATGCTGCGCATGGTGCAATTGTTGCTCAAGCAGCCCGACGGCACATTGTTGCAGATGATGGGTCCTCACGAAAGCTTCATGGCGTGCATCATTGGTTCGGCGCTGTGCGGCATCGGGTTGGGATTCATATTCATGCAGCACGGCAGCACCGGCGGCACCGACATTGTGGCAGCCATTGTGAACAAGTATCGCGATGTGTCGCTGGGGCGTGTGCTCACAATCTGCGACATCATCATAGTGTCGTCGTGCTACTTTATCTTCTACGATTGGCGACTGGTGGTTTTTGGCTTCTGCACCCTGTTTGTGATGTATTATGTGATGGACTATTTCATGGACCGTCAACGCCATTCGGTGCAATTCTTCATAATCACCAAGCACTACGATGAAATTTCGCATGCCATCAACGAGGAGGTGCATCGTGGCTGCACATTGCTTCAAGCCGAAGGCTCCTACACCCACGAGGGCTGCAAGGTGGTGATGTGCATTGCCCGCAAATTTGAGTCGAACCGAATATTTGAAATCATCAACGAAATCGACCCGCAAGCGTTTGTGTCGCAAAGCCGCGTTGTGGGCGTGTTTGGCAAAGGTTTCTCGGCAATTAGCGGCAAGAAAAGCCGAAGCCGCAAGCAATCAGGCAAATAAAGCAACAATTCGTGCCTTTGAGCGATGGCGAACTGAATTGATGCGGCTTAAAGTGCCGATGAAATCAGCGCATTTGCCGATATAAATATTTTGCCAGTTGCATTAAATAATTTACATTTGCAATGCAAATATAACCACATCTGAGTATCATAAAATAAAACTTATATAATAAATGCTACCTATGCTGAAACTTCGCAGAATTGTGCTGCTTGCTGCGGCAACATTTGCACTGTGCGCTAATGCGCAAGAAACTAAACCGGTTGTATCGGCAGGCGACCCCTCTGTTTCACTCAAGATTGACACCCGCCTCGACGGCTCGGTGAACACCTATCACAGCGACGCTGATGGAATTGCGATTCCCGACACCAAAGCCGGCTTCGAAGGCACTTACCTGAAACTTATTGTAAACGGACGCATCAACGATAAATTCTCTTATTCGTTCCGCCACCGCTTGTATAAGGACAACGGCAACCCGAAATCGTTCTTTAACAGCACCGACTGGGTGAATCTCACATATTCGCCCGACGACCGCTACTCGTTAACTGTGGGTAAGCAAGTGGTGCTGGTGGGTACGTGCGAATACGACTATGCGCCCATCGACGTGTATTTTGCCAGCTATTATTGGAATCACTGCAACCCCTATCAGATAGGTGTGAACATGGGCTATCGCATCGACGACGGCAACCAGCTGTATTTGCAGATGACCAACTCGCCATATTCAACCGAAAGCCTCGAAAACATGTTTGCCTACAACTTGATGTGGTATGGCACCGTTGCACCGTGGTTCAAAACAAAATATTCAGTGAATATGATGGAATATGCCAAGGGCAGATACATCAACTATCTGGCGCTGGGGCATCAGTTCAATTTCGACCGCGTGTCGGTTGATTTTGACTGGATGAACCGTTATGCCGGCCATCACACATCGTTCTTTAAGGACTTCACCGTGTCGAGCAAAATCGACGTGAGGGTGGGCAACCGCTTCAACGTGTTTGCCAAGGGCGGCTACGACCAAAACAAGGCACAAAACAAATATACCGATGCTCCGCTCGACACCTACGTGCTGCCAGGCACCAGCCGCGGTTTCTGGGGATGTGGTGTAGAATATTCGCCAATCGTCGACCGCCGCAACAAGGTGCGCTTCCATGCCTATTGGCATTCGAGCACCGACGACACTCCGGGCTACAACACCTTCACAGTGGGCGTGCGCTGGCAGATGGATGTTTTCGACCTTAAATTCTGAAATAGCCCAAGACAGCAAAATTATAGAAATAACGACTTAAATGCAAATACCATAAAACCTTACAGAACCAGTTTATGAAACCGATATCAGGAAAACTGCGTAGAAAACTCATCGAGCCAGTGGCTTTGATTGTGTTTTTTGGAATTGTTTTTGGATATATGGGATGCGTGATGGGCGCTCCCAATATGTTCAACACAATGATGAACACGAGTTACCATCTGCTTCTTGAGACAGTGCTCTATTTGATGGGAATCACGGTGCTGACCGGCGCGTTCGGCCGTCTGCTTGTGGAATTTGGCGTGATTGCCATACTCGAGAAATTATTGCGACCGCTCATGCGACCGCTTTATAATCTGCCTGGCGTGGCAGCCCTTGGCGCCGTGATGACATTTGTGAGCGACAACCCCGCCATCATCAGCCTCAGCAAGGATGCGCGCTTCAGCAGCTATTTCCGCAAATATCAATTGATTTCGCTCACCAACTTCGGCACCGCCTTTGGTATGGGGCTTGTCGTGGTGGTGTTTATGATAGGTCGTGGCTACGGCACCGGAGCCATTGTGGGTCTCATCGGTTCGGTGGCAGGCAGTATTGTGTCAACCCGCCTGATGCAGCGCTTTGTTAGCAAAGCTCGCCCCGAGTTGGTGACTGAAATGGCAGGCACCAGCATAGAGGAAACCGAGGAAGCCGAGCAACACCATTCCGAGGAAGAAAAAACCTTGTTCCTGCGATTCCTAAATTCGCTGCTCGACGGTGGCAAGATGGGTGTGGAATTGGGTATGCAAATCATTCCGGGGGTGCTCATCATCTCCACTTTTGTGATGATGTTGACCTTTGGCCCGAGCACCGACGGACAATACACCGGCACCGCCTACGAGGGCGTGAAGTTGCTGCCTTATCTGGCTGACAAAATCAGTTTCGTGTTCGAATGGCTGTTCGGATTCCAGTCGTCGGAGCTTGTGTCGTTCCCGATTACTGCCTTAGGAGCTGTAGGCGCAGCCCTTGGTTTGGTTCCGCGTTTGCAGGAGTCGGGATTGATTGACGGCAACGCAATAGCTGTGTTCACCGCCATGGGTATGTGCTGGAGCGGTTACTTGAGCACCCACACTGCCATGCTCGACTCGCTTGGCTATCGCGAACTGACGTCGAAAGCCATAGTGTCGCACACCATAGGCGGTTTGCTTGCCGGCGTGGTGGCTCACTGGTGCTATGTTGGCGTGATGGCAGTGGCATCGATTTGGGGAGGACCGTCGTTGTGGACAGCTCCGGTGGAGGTGATGTGCGGTCCGCGAAAGATGAGCACTACTGCCGAGTTGCGCTGCGTTTCAAACAATAAATATGTGCTTGAAAATTGGTATGACACTAATGTTGAAAGCAAATTTGAATTCTCGGTAGATGAAAAGACCGGCGAATTGCGCATCGACAACGCATACAAGAGCGAACGCGGCTACTACTTCGTCACCATCAACGACCAGAGTGTAGGCAACCGAGCCGCTTATGCAGTGTTCTATCCATCGAAGGGCTACTCTTACTTCAAGGGTGATGAACGAGGTGGACAGATGTACATTTGGATGTTTGTTTACAACGCCATTGGCACCGAAGTGTTCTCAGGCTACTATCGTGTAGGCTGGGGCAATCAGCCAGTGCCGGAGAAAACCGACCCCGATGAAGGCTGGGATTAAACCGTATAAACAATAAATAATTCAGAGGCAAGCCGGCGGTCAGTGCCCATGAAAAGTGGTGCGATTGTGGCTTGCCTCTTTGTTTTTTGCTTATTGCATAGCGCAATAACAAATTATTTTCAGTATTTTTGTAGAGATTTAGATATCATAAAAAATAACCAGAAACCCATATATTGAAAATGACAAAAAAACTCATTCTTGTTGCCATGATGGCGTGCACAGTGCTTGGCGCCTCGGCAGCTGCAACCATTCAACAAAAAAAGGTAGTTAAGCAAATGAAGAAGGCAGTGGGCGTGACCATCACCTACGGTCTTGACAAAGCCGATGCACCGGCTCGCACCCGCGTTGTGCTTTGTGGCGACGAACAACGCATCGAAGGAATACGTCCTGCCCAGTTCCAAAACTCCTTCCCCAAAGAAACCACCTACATCGACTTCGGCAAGAACACCTACTATCAGATGGCGTTGCTGCAAAACGGCGACACCGTTTGCTCGAAGCGCGAGTTTAAGGTGAACGACAAGTTTAATGTGGTTGCCGACACCACTTTCCTGGGATTTAAGTGTAAGATTGCCCGCATAATCATCAACTCGAACACCATGGAAGTGTGGTATACCACCGACCTTGGCGTTTCGGCAACGCCAACACCCGGATGGGGCGTTACCGACGGCGTGGTGCTGCGCTATTCGCGCAACGGCCAACATGTGCAGGTGGCTAAGGAAATTGTGCCTATGACCAAGAAAGAAACCGTCTTCCCGGCATCGTTCGGCAAGGAAATGGACCCTAACTACTATCGTTATACGCTCAATCACAGCAACGTAATCACAGTGCCGGTGTTCAACGACGATGCAGTGAACTTCACCGGTGCCAAGGCTCCGGAATCAATCGAGCCGAACGTGACCTATCGTGTGGGTGGTGGCTCGATTATCCTCAAAAAAGTCACTCTGCCAAAGTCGGGCGACCGCGACGTGTTTGTTGAACTCACACAATACTCAAAGGGCGACGCTTACGACCGTACCGGTTCGGTGTTCATCATTCCGGTTGACAAAGAAAAGTCGTTCTTCGACATGATTAAGAACCTCAAGAGCGTGCCCGGTTTCACTGCCAACAATGGCGTTTTCTATCCCGGACTTGTTTCGACTCCCGACTATAATGTTCCGCTGGAGTTGATGCGCTTTTTCACCGGTTTTGGTGTTCGCCAATATAACTACAACGTGGTTCCCGGTCAGAAATGGGTGAACGAGGTGCTTTATAAGATGAATGTCACCAACCTTGCAAGCCAGCTCGAAGGCGAGGTGATTATAGGTGCCTATATTGGCAACTGGGACGCCAACGGCCACAGCATCACCATGAACCTGAAATATTATCCTGGCGACGAGGACGTTAAACCGTTCCGCCACGCCATGCCATTGTTCAACACAGTGAACTATCTTGAGCAAGCCGGTCAGGAATACCCGGTATATATGGAAAACGACGTGCTGAGAGTGAAATTTACACTCGCCGAGGACGTTGAGAATGCACATTTGTTCTACCTCACCACCGGACACGGTGGCTGGGGCGGCGGCGATGAGTTTAACCGCAAGGTGAACACCATCAGCCTCGACGGCGCAAAAGTGAGCTCGTTCATTCCGTGGCGCGACGACTGCGCAACCTATCGCAACAACAATCCTTGCTCGGGCAATTTCTCGAACGGCGAAAGCTCGTCGGACCTCAGCCGAAGCAACTGGTGCCCCGGCACAGTCACCAATCCTAACTACATTCCTCTGGGCAACCTCAAGGCAGGCGAGCACGAAATCACTGTGCACATTCCTCAAGGACCGAGAGAGAATGGCAGCATGAGCTATTGGTGCGTTTCAGGAACTCTGATTTATTAATATTCACTAACCATATTCACACCCTTTTGCAGCAATGCGCTTGTGCGCCAAGCAGCGAGGGTGTGTCTTTTTTTTAACGACTGAATGATATGACAGAACACTGCAAGGCAAGAATCACCATGCTTGGCACTGGCAGCGCATTGGTGACGCGTATCTACAACACCTGCTTTGTGCTCGATGCCGGGCACGGACCGTTGCTTGTTGACGCTGGCGGCGGCAATGGCATATTAGCCCAGATGGAGAAAGCCGGCATCGATTTCCATGACCTTCACCATGCCTTCTTGACTCACGGCCACACCGACCACATCCTGGGCATGATATGGGTGGTGAGGCGCATTGCGCAGATGGTTTATGCAGACGACTACGAAGGCACCTTTGTGGTTTACGGTCACGACGAAGCCATTGATATGCTCAGCACCTTTTGTCATCTTGCCATACCTGAGCGGTTTATGAAATATCTGGGTTCGCGCCTGTTTTTCGTGACGGTGAGCGACGGCGAGGCATGGGATGCCGTAGGCTGCCGTTTCACGGCATTCGACATAGGGTCGACAAAGACCAAGCAATTTGGGTTTACTGCCATCTTGCCCGACGGCCGCAAACTGGTGTGCCTTGGCGACGAGCCATACAACGGCACCGACCGCAATGTGGTAGCCGATGCCGATTGGCTCATGAGCGAGGCGTTTTGCCTATATGCCCATGCCGATGTTTTCAAGCCCTACGAGAAGCATCACAGCACCGCCAAAGATGCCGGGCGTCTGGCAACCGAGTTGCGCGCCAAAAATCTGCTGCTCTATCACACCGAGGACCGCAACCTCGACATACGCGCCAAGGCATATAGCGCCGAGGCAGCACAGCACTTCAACGGCACGATTGTGGTGCCCGACGATTTGCAGACCATAATCCTCTGAAAAAATATTTGTAATTATTACACGTATGTGAATAATTGTGTTTAAATTTATGGAATGAAAACTAAACAGGACAGAGATGAAGCAAAGTGAAGAAAAACCCTCGTTGGCAAGGCGTATAATCGACCTCTACGTCGACGGGTTTCGCAATATGACAGTGGGCAAGACGCTATGGGCTGTAATTATTGTGAAGCTAATTTTGATATTTGCGCTGCTTAAGCTGTTTTTCTTCCCAAACTTTCTGTCGACAAATTTCAGCGACGATGCTGAGCGAGCCGAATATGTTAGAGGCGTGTTGACGTCGGACGATGGCGATTGATAGCCGGATGATTTGAAACAAAAAAATGGGAGAGATAACAATTAATTT